>DATMMJ010000298.1:0-2927 GCA_035569795.1 Puia sp.
ATTATGACTATATCCGATTTTACCAAACATTTTACAAGACCATCTTCACTGACTTTTATATTGGGGCTGGCTTCAATTTTGACTATTTTTTCAATATATTAGAAGTGAACCCGCCAAAAGGAGACACCACTGATTTTGAGAGATATGGATTGTCTCCTAAAGAAGTCTCTTCTGGCCTCACCTTAAGCGTCCTGTATGACGAAAGAAGAAATTCTATCAATCCCCTGCAGGGATATTATGCCAATGTTGTTTACCGAACCAATTATAAGTTTTTGGGCAGTGATACGAACTGGCAATCATTACTCATAGACTTGCGCAAATATCAAAACTTCCCTCGTTCTTCAAAAAATATTATTGCCTTCTGGACATACGATTGGATTACGCTCAGTGGCAAGCCCCCTTATTTTAATTTGGCATCCACTGCAAGTGATACATATAATAATTTTGGAAGAGGGTATATACAGGGACGATTCAGGGGAACAGATCTTTTATACTTTGAAACCGAGTACCGATTTGGGATCACTCCAAATGGCTTTATTGGGGGCGTCGTTTTTGCTAATGCGCAGTCCTATACTGAGCAAACAACGCATGAGTTTCAAGCCGTTTTGCCGGGATGGGGTGCTGGCATAAGGATAAAGCTTAATAAATTCTCCAGAACCAATCTTGCGCTGGATTATGGATTGGGTCTTCATGGGTCGCACGGCATTTTTGCCAATCTGGGCGAGATATTTTAATACGTAACAGACAAATATCACCAATTCAGATCTTATAGTCACCGCTGTGAAACTTGAATCTGGAGCGGTTCGTTGGTTTGCATTGAGATATTTTTACTTCAACAAATTTTTTATTTCTTCTAGCCTCAGCAATGCCTCTATCGGTGTGAGTCTGTTAATGTCAACTTGCTCAAGCAATTTTCTTATCTGCTCAAAAATTTCTGTGTGCGCATCAAAAATAGAAAGCTGCATTTTTGGTGCAGATATTTTTTGAATGCCATGGTGTACATTATCTCTTGCTGCATCCTGGTTATCCCTGCTCTGTTCCAACCCTTTCAGGATTTCATTTGCTCGATTAAGAAGAACCGGGGGCATGCCCGCCATCTTGGCAACATGAATGCCGAAGCTGTGGATGCTGCCTCCAGGAGCAAGCTTACGCAGGAAAATTATTTTGTTCCCAGCTTCTTTATTGGTAATGTGATAGTTTTTTATTCTGGGTAATTTATTCTCCAGCTCGTTCAGTTCATGATAATGCGTAGCGAATAATGTTTTCGGCGCGAATATGGAGTTATGCAGATATTCCGCAATGCTCCAAGCAATAGAAATGCCGTCGTACGTGGAAGTGCCCCGGCCAATCTCGTCTAATAATATCAAACTTCTGGAAGAGATGTTATTGATGATGCTTGCTGTTTCATTCATTTCCACCATAAAAGTGGATTCGCCTCCGCTGAGATTATCAGATGCGCCAACTCGTGTAAATATTTTGTCTGTCAAAGGTATTTTTGCATCATTTGCAGGAACAAAACTTCCGGCGTGAGCCATTAATGTTATTAACGCAGTTTGCCGCAATAGTGCGCTTTTGCCACTCATGTTCGGGCCAGTGAGAATGATGATTTGCTGGCTTGACGGGTCAAGGAAAATATCATTTGCAATATATGACTCACCAACAGCCAGATTCCTTTCAATAACAGGATGGCGGCTTTCCTTCAGGTCGAGCTCAACGCCTTCATGCAGTTGTGGCTTTTTATAATTATAATGAAGGGCATTTACTGCGAAGCAAAGGAGGCAGTCTGCAATAGCAAGTACACCAGCGTTCACCTGGATGGGTGAGATATAAGCCTGCAGTTCCAACAACAATTTTTCATACAGGCCAATTTCCAAGTTGAAAATCTTTTCTTCCGCACCAGTGATTTTTTCTTCATATTCTTTTAGTTCCGTTGTAATATATCGTTCAGCATTTGCCAAGGTTTGTTTACGCATCCAGGTTGCCGGCACTTTGCTTTTGTGCGAATTGGTTACTTCAAGATAATAACCGAAAACATTATTAAAGCCGATTTTCAACGACGAAATACCCGTTGCTTCCGATTCTTTTTGCTGTAATGAAATCAAATATTGTTTACCGTTAGTTGCTATGTCTCGCAAGACGTCAAGTTCAGTGCTGATCCCCAGCTTTATCAAACCGCCTTTTGCAGCAAAAGCGGGCGGGTTTTCGACAATTTCATTTGTTATTTTTTCAAATGCATGAATGCAGGGATCCAGTGCATCAGCGAGGCGCTTTAAATAACCATTTACCGAACGGGCACAAAGCAGTTTTATTTCATTTACGTGATGAAGCCCCCTTGCCAACTGCAGCACTTCGCGTGGGTTGATTTTTCTCATGGGTATCTTGCTCACCAATCTTTCTATATCACCACAATGTTTGATGTGATGGGAGATTTTATTTCGTAAATCTACTTCCTTGATAAAAAACGCTACCAGGTCTAACCGTTCATTGATTTTACCTATGTCACGCAAAGGCAGTAGCAGCCATCGCTTCAACAATCGGGCACCCATCGGGGAAACTGTATTATCCAGTACTTTGAGCAAGGTGTTGCCGTTTTCAATACTGCTTTGTGAAAGTTCAAGATTTCGGATGGTGAACCTGTCCATCCACAAATAATCATCCCGATCTATGCGCTGGATAGAGGTAATATGCTGGAGGTTTGGGTGTTCGGTGTCTCTTAAATAATGAAGTACGGCGCCGGCCGCGATAATTCCCTCTTGCATTTCTTCAACCCCAAAGCCCTTTAGGGAATGTATTTGAAAATGTTTCAGCAGGCTTTCCGTTGCATACTGTTCATCAAATATCCAGCTTTCCATCGTATAGGTATAAAACTTTGTTCCAAACATTTCTTTAAAATGTTTTTGATGGTTTCGCTGAAAAACAATTTCAAC
>DATMMJ010000299.1:0-7333 GCA_035569795.1 Puia sp.
GACGCTACCTCCCAGCGGACTGTTGCGGAAGACAAAGGAGAGTATTATTTACTCAATGGGGTTAAGAACTGGATTACGAATGGAAATTCTGCAAGTGTGTACCTCGTGATGGCTCAAACCGAAGCGTCCAAAGGCAGCAAGGGGATAAATACATTTATTGTTGAAAAAAGCTGGCCTGGCGTAACCGTAGGTGCAAAAGAAAATAAATTGGGGATACGGGGCAGTGACACGCACAGCATTTCATTTACTGACGTGAAAGTGCCAAAACAAAACCGTGTCGGTGAAGATGGCTTTGGCTTTACTTTCGCAATGAAGACACTTGCCGGAGGCCGCATCGGCATTGCATCGCAGGCGCTTGGAATTGCAAGCGGAGCTTATGAACTGTCTTTAAAGTATTCCAGAGACAGAAAAGCATTTGGCAAAGAGATCATGCATCATCAGGCAATACAGTTCAAGCTGGCTGATATGGCAACGCGCATAGAAGCTGCACGGTTGTTATGTTTAAGGGCAGCCTGGGAAAAGGACAACAATTTTGATTATACAACAAGCTCTTCCATGTCAAAAGTATATGCAAGTGAAACTGCTATGTGGGTTACAACAGAAGCGGTTCAGATTCATGGCGGGTATGGCTACGTAAAAGAATACCATGTGGAAAGAATGATGCGGGATGCAAAGATCACACAGATATACGAAGGCACAAGTGAAGTGCAGCGCATTGTGATCGGGCGTTCGATTTTGAAATAATTGTAAAAAAAAACAATTTGCTGTGTGCGAATGATAAATCGTTCGCACATTTTAATTTTGAGGTATGGCTGTTAACCAGGATGTATATAAAAAGATCATTCAAGAGCTGGGTTCAAAGAATGTTCGATTGGTCGCTGTTTCCAAAACCAAACCGGTTGAGGCTGTAAAAGAACTATATGATTTAGGGCAACGTGATTTTGGCGAGAACTATGTGCAGGAACTGGTGGAAAAGCAGCTACGGTTGCCCACTGATATCCGTTGGCATTTTATAGGGCATTTACAATCGAACAAAGTAAAATATATTATTCCTTTTATTCATTTAATACACGGGGTAGACAGTTTGAAGTTATTGAAGGAAATAAATAAGCAGGCCCGTAAGAACAACCGTGAAGCAGATTGTTTGCTACAGGTGCATATTGCCCGGGAAGAAACAAAGTTTGGGTTTGACGAGAGCGAGTTGGAGATGCTGTTAAGTTCCAGAATGGGTGAATTGGGCGAATTAGCCAATGTCCGGATTTGCGGCTTAATGGGCATGGCTTCCTTTACTGAAGATGCAGATAAGGTGCACAAGGAGTACAAATATCTGAAGTCCTTATTTGATCGATATGCCCAACTGCAAAGCCCAAATTGTGATTTGAAAATATTATCAATGGGCATGAGCGCGGATTACAAAATAGCTATTGAACAAGGAAGCACAATGGTGAGAATTGGCAGTTTGCTTTTCGGAGCGCGCGATTGAAAAACCTGATGCGTTTTTAGATGGTGTTAGGTTTAGTTCACAAAATAATTTCTTTCATTTGTACCAAATTCCATAACATGGATTCCGGCATCAACGATTATAAAAACATTTTCTTTATCGGCATTGCAGGAACTGGCATGAGCGCGATTGCCCAGTACCTTGTCGGCATTGGCAAAATTGTGAGTGGCTCGGACCGATATTTTTTGCCGGATACTTTTAATGAAACAAAGCAAAAGCTAACGCAAATGGGTATCCAATGTTTTCTGCAAAATGGAGAAGGCATTTCGCCGGCGTTAGATTTGGTGGTGGTATCAACCGCTGTGGAAGATACTGTCCCTGAGGTACAAAAAGCAAAAGAACTCAAAATACCTGTCATTAAGCGTTCTGAATTACTTGCCCTGGTTGCAAAAAGCAAAAGAACGATTGCAGTAGGAGGTACAAGCGGCAAAAGCACTACCAGTGCTATGTTGTTTGATATATTGGAGTATGCAGGCCTGAAACCCGGTATTATCAGTGGTGCGGGATTAATCAGCCTGCTCAAGCAAGGCAAAATCGGCAATGCAAAAGCCGGGGCAGGAGAGTGGCTGGTAATTGAAGCAGACGAGAGTGATGGCTCCATCGTACAATATTCACCCGAGGTTGGATTACTGCTGAACATTGATAAAGATCATAAAGAAACGGATGCACTGTTGCAGATATTCGGCACATTTAAAACTAATACAACAGGCCTGTTTGTAGTGAACCACTCGCACCCATTAGCAAAGCTATTATCTCAGGATTTGCAGCATGATTTTTCGTTGGATACCGCTTCTGGCGCCGGATATATCGCGACTGATTTCGCTCAGGATGGTCTGATGATTGTTTTTAAAATAAACGGAATTGATTTTTCCTTGAATACAGTTGGTAGGCACAATATGGAAAATGCATTGGCCGCAACCGCCGTAGCAAACCAATTAGGTATAGATTTGAAAACTTGCGCAGCGGCCCTGGTGGACTATGAAGGGATTTATCGAAGGCATCAGGTTCTAGGAAAAAAACATGGAGTTTGGCTTATCGATGATTATGCCCACAATCCGGTTAAGTGCGCAGTATCCATTGCAGCGTGCCAACACATTGCTCAAAAAGTGATTGGATGGTTTCAGCCGCATGGATATGGCCCCACAAAATTTCTGCGCAATGATTTTGTAAAAGAAATTGCACATGTCTTGCGGCCCGCGGATGAAATATGGATGAGCGAGATATTTTATGCAGGCGGCACTGCTGTGAAAGATATTTCCGCAAGCGAATTAATTGACGATTTGAAGGGGTTGGGTAAAGCAGCTTTTTTTGCTGAACGAAGAGATGATTTCTTAGAAATGGTCAGGCCGCATTTTACTGACGATTGCGTGCTTTTGTTAATGGGTGCAAGGGATCCGTCGCTTGAACAATTTGCAAAACAGCTATGGGAGCGATTGTGATATTTTTATTTCGGTGGTACCAAGGGCCACCGTGACACAAATATGGACAGTTAAAACTCCGTGATGCGCTGCGCAGCTAAGGCTCTGAGGGCTGAAGGTTTCAATTTATTCATGCTGAATCTAATAAGAATGCACTTATGCAAAATCAATCACCGAAAACAGTGCTTGTCTTAGGTGCCAACTCAGATGTGGCAAAACAGGTGATTAAATTGTATGTTGCAAAAGGTTATAACGTAATAGCAGCATCGCGAAATATGGATGAGTTGAATGCATTTGTAAAAAAAAATAACTTCGATAATGGGAGGGTCCTTGTTAGGTATTTTGATGCAGAAGCATTTGATGAGCATAAAAACTTTTATGATACGCTTTTGCAAAAGCCGCATATTGTTGTGTATGCCGCCGGTTTTTTAAAAAATAATGAAGAAGCATTGTTAGATTGGAAGAGCACGCTGCAAATGATGCATGTACATTATTGCGGAGCCGTTTCCATTATCAATATCATTGCAACAGACACTTCTAATAGAAACCTGGAAAGGATCATCGGCCTATCGTCGCTTTCTGGGGTAAGGGGCAGAAAAAGCAATTTTATTTATGGCAGCACCAAAGCAGCATTCACTCAATATCTTGCCGGGCTTCGCCAATATCTTTTTAGGCGCAATGTCACCGTCAACGTGATCGTCGCTGGTTATATCCGAAGCAAAATGGTGCAGGGTCTAAACCTCCCCGAATCGCTGATGCTGGAACCTTCTTTTATTGCAAAAGCTGTCGTGCAGCCCCACAAGCGATTCCTCATTGTGCCGGGCCTTAAATGGAAGTTGATTTATGGCCTACTTACCTTGCTTCCGGAACAACTGGTAGCAAAATTGCCCTGACCAATGCAGTCCTGCACAAAAAAGGTCACAAAAAAATATTTTTTAGTTTATACCGATTGGTATATTTTTGTAGATATTTATAACCGAAAATGAGCAAGGCGGAAAAGACAAAACAGTTTATTGTGGAGAAAACAGCACCTCTTTTTAATATGAAAGGGTATGCGGGGACTTCGTTGAGTGATATGGAAAAGGCAACCGGATTAACAAAAGGCAGCATATATGGCAACTTTACTAATAAAGATGAAGTAGCATTGGCTGTGTTTGATTACAACCTCCAAAAGGTGAGTAGCATCCTCAGTGCGGAAATGAACAAGCGCAGCTCAATAAAAGAACAACTACTTACCTATGTGGACGTATATAGTGATTTTCTAAGATTGCCCTTCCCGGAAGGCGGCTGTCCGATCCTCAATACGGCTATTGAAGCCGATGACACACATCCTGACTTAAGGAAAAAAGCGAGCGATGCCATCGTTTCCTGGAAGAAGAAAATTGTCGATCTTATTGAAAAAGGGGTAGAAAATAAACAGCTCCGTGGTAAAGTAAATCCCGAACAGACGGCGCTCACCATCATTGCCCTTATTGAAGGCGGCATAATGATCTCAAAGCTCACTGGCAAAATGAACTATCGCAAGGTAGTAATGCAATCAGTTGAAAATATGATTCGTGAGTTAGTATAGTTTTTTTAAAGTCCTATTTTATACCGTACGGTATATTTTAAAAATAGTATTCAGTCAAAACATGCATTCACCATAAAAAAGTATAAAAATGAAAACAACACACAACACCGTTCTTGTTACTGGCGGAAGCGCCGGCATCGGCTTTGAAATTGCCAGATCATTTTCTAAATTAGGTAACCAGGTGATCATCATTGGACGAAATAGCGAGCGTCTCAGAAATGCAGCATCACAACTACCCGGTGTCACAGCAATCGCTGCAGATGTGAGCAAAGAATCGGAAGTACAAGCCTTGGTGGAAAGACTTGGTAACGATTTCCCTGATTTAAATATTGTTATTAACAATGCAGGCCAGGCGTGGGTATATAATCTGGTTACTCCAGACGCAAATGCTTTTGATAAGGCAGCAGACGAAATGCTTACCAATTACCTTTCCGTAATTCGGCTTAATGAAAGATTACTGCCGTCGCTCAAACTACAAAAAAATGCAGCAATTGTGAATGTATCGTCTGTAGTGGCGTTCGTGCCTGGTAGTCTGGCTACCTATTCGGCGAGCAAGGCTGCATTGCACTCTTACACTCAGGCCTTGCGCATTGCCTTAGCAGACGTTTCCGATATAAAGGTTTTTGAATTAATGCCACCATTAGTAAACACAGATTTTTCTGCGCCTATCGGTGGTAGTAGCGGCATTCCTCCATCCGTTGTTGCTGAAGCGCTACTCAGCGGATTTGCAAAGGATGAATATGAAATCCGTGTTGGGCAAACAGAGGAAATTTACAAGCTTTATCTCTCTTCGCCAACAGAGGCTTTAAAATTCCTTAATGCCCACAGAAAGCAAGTCAAGGCCTGATTTATTTTAATCATAAATACACCCATCGGCAAATAGTGGAATCCTTAGGAGGCGAGAGATTTTAATTGTCAGCGTCTTTGGCACGGCATCAATGGAATTGATTGATACTGGCGTCGTGCAGATCGTGTACTCACTTGCGGGTGGTCATCCTGGCGCTTCATTTGAAGATACTTTTCGGATTATCATTATTTTGGGCATTGCCAAGGTGATTCTCATTCTATTGCCGAGTCTCTTAGCTCTTCAATTAAGCAGGCGAAATGAATATATTGGTTCAGCACTGCGAGTTACTTTTTTTCTTTTGTGCGGGCAAGCAACGGGTATAGGAATCCTTGCCCGCATTCTTGTATGCAGGGATGATTTTTCTATTTGCGTTGCTCATTTTATTCTGCGCAAAAACACGCAATGCAAAACAGCACAAGAAGTTTTACCAGATGATTAGGAAAATATTGGGTTCAGTATGCAAAGGCCATTTATCCGCTGTCTTTGGCTGGCTCCATTACATACTATAAATTTGCACAAAATGCCACGGTCCTTCGGCTTGTTAAGGATAACCGTGGCATCCTTGTAAAATATGATTATGGGAGAGATTAAGAAAGAAGAAGAAAAATCACTGAATTTTCTTGAAGAGATTGCGGAAGAAGACCTGCGCTCGGGTAAATACAAATCTATCCTAACCAGATTCCCACCGGAGCCAAATGGGTACCTGCACATTGGTCACGCAAAGTCTATCTGCCTGAATTTTGGTCTTGCACAGAAATATGGCGGCAAAACAAATCTGCGGTTTGATGATACAAACCCAATAACAGAAGAAACCGAATATGTAGAAAGTATAAAGGAAGATGTGCGCTGGCTTGGTTTTGAGTGGGCAAATGAATTTTACGCTTCCGACTATTTCGATCAGTTATATCACTTTGCAGTCAAGCTGATTGAAAGGGGACTCGCCTATGTGGATGACAGTACCAGCGAGGAGATTGCTGCCCAAAAAGGAACGCCGACAGAGCCGGGCACGCGCAATAGGTATGCATCCAGGAGTGTGGATGAAAATTTGCAATTGTTTATGCAAATGCGTGAGGGTAAATTTCGGGATGGTGAAAAAGTACTTCGCGCAAAAGTGGATATGGCCTCGCCGAACATGCAACTGCGCGATCCGATCATGTATCGCATCAAGCATGCGCACCACCACCGCACGCAAGACAATTGGTGCATTTACCCGATGTATGATTTTGCACATGGCCAAAGTGATTCTATTGAAAACATCACCCATTCCATTTGCACGCTGGAGTTTGTAACGCATAGGCCTCTGTACGACTGGTTCATAGAAAAATTGGAGATATTCCCATCGAAACAATATGAATTTGCCCGGCTTAATATGACGTTTACGGTGATGAGCAAACGCAAATTTCTCCAACTGGTAAATGAAAAATTTGTCACCGGCTGGGATGACCCGCGCATGCCCACTATTTCTGGTCTTCGCAGGCGTGGGTATACGCCAGGAAGCATTCGAATGTTTGCTGATAAGATTGGCGTGCAGAAAAGAGAGAACCTGATTGATCTATCTCTGCTGGAGTTTTGTATACGAGAAGATCTGAATAAAATTGCCTCTAGAAGAATGGTCGTGTTCGACCCATTGAAAATAGTAATCACAAACTATGCTGAAGCCAACGAATTAGTGAAAAGTGAGAATAACCCGGAAGCTGATGAGGCAACCATGCGAGAAATTCCGTTTAGCCGTGAGCTCTATATAGAAAGAGAGGATTTCATGGAAAACCCACCAAAAAAATTCTTCAGGCTTGCTCCCGGGCAAAAGGTGCGATTGAAAAGCGCCTATATTATTCAATGCGACGAAGTATTGAAAAATGCAGATGGATCTGTCACAGCAGTGCATTGCTCCTATTTGCCGCAAAGCAAAAGCGGTGCTGATACCTCAGGGATCAAAGTGCAAGGTACATTGCATTGGGTGAGCGTAAAACATGCGGTGCCAATCGAACTGAGGCTTT
>DATMMJ010000300.1:0-4361 GCA_035569795.1 Puia sp.
AACAGGCTATCTCAGCTATTTTCAGTGTCTGCGGCTTACACTATTCCTGAATACTGATCAAAGCAGCATGAATGATTTATATCAGGCTGCCGAAAAGAACTTTTACAATTTCTGGAGAAACCCGAGCTTCTGGGATTGACCCATATGCATCACCCAATTGTTTAGGTCTTTGTGGGTTTGATATAATTGGCTTTCGTCTTTGAACTAGTTGCCAAGTGCCAGTATTTTTCGGGTGCAATTTTGTCCGGTTGTATCACGGTCTAAAAAGAGATGCAATCCTTTTTGTTCCATTATAATGGGCATTGCTTTCGCAAGAAATGGCACTGAAATCGGGATGAGAAAATCTATGGGTAGACTCTCTGATTTTTACCATTCAAAATGGCTTATATAAAAGCAGCGCTTGATTTGCTCGATGAACTACTCCCAAACAGGAGCCACCAAAATAAAGATGAACTGAAAGGCCCAAAAAAATAGACTTCTATTAAAAGCATTATAAGAGGCGAAAAATCCGACCCTGATTTTGGCAATTTACATTCTGTGTATATTTGTTTGACGACAGTGTTTATTCACAAACTCCCGTTGTAGGTAAGCTTGTTTCAGTTCTCTGTATATATTCGAATTCTTACCCTTGTGATACGGAAATATTTCTTTCATTCGTCATGTAATAAAACATTATCTATGAGGCTTATCATCTTGGTTTCCCTTCTTGCACTATCATCTATCGTAAATGCACAAGTAATTACGAAAAACACATTTAGGTTGGCTGGAAAGGTTGCGGGCCAGGATACCGGATATGTCCATCTTAATTATTTGAACAGTTCCGGGAAATACATCAATGACAGTTTCTATTTGAAAAATGGGGAATTTGAATTTTCCGGTTCAATTTCCGAGCCTACCGTGGCACAATTTTACGGCAATATTAAATCACGAAGTGTTGATGACCTAAATACTGCAGAAATTTTTATTGAGCCAACTAAAATGCATGCTATTTTTAATGTAAACGATTTTAAACATGGGAAGATCGCAGGCTCAAATTCCCAAAATGAATTTGCCGCTTACAGTAACCAAAGAGAACCACTAGAAGCGAAATGGAGAAAAGTGTTTGATGAGTTAGATACTGCAAGAGCAAAAAATGATACTGCTAAAATTGAGTTCCTTTATACTAATCGAATCCCATTTTATTCCACTGAAACAGACAGCTTAAGTTATAGTTTCATAAAGCAATTTCCCGGTTCACATGTAAGTGCATATCTTTTGATATATCTAACTCAGAAATTAACTGCTGACTCGCTGAAAATGTTTTATTCTTTGCTCACTTCAACTGTTCAGAAAAGTGCTAATGGAAAGAGAATTGAAGATTATATTGCTAAAGAAGAAAGCCTTTTAATAGGAAAACAAGCTCCAAATTTTGCACAAACTGATGCAAACGGAAATAATATTTCCCTAAAAGATTTTAGGGGAAAATTTGTTTTATTGGATTTTTGGGCTTCGTGGTGTGTTCCCTGCAGGGAGGAAAATCCTTATTTGAAAGAGGCGTATGCTAAATATCATAATAAAGGATTTACTATTATCAGTTTTTCTCTCGACGGAAATGAAACAAAGAATGCTTGGAAAGACGCTATCAAACAGGATGCTCTTTCATGGACACAGGTGTGTGATTTTAAAGTATGGAGGGGAGAAGTCGTAAATGAATATAACTTGTTTGGTAAGGGCATTCCCAGAAGCTTTTTAATAAATCCTGCGGGACAAATTATTGCTAAGGACTTACGTGGTGATGAAGTAGAAAAAAAACTTGCTGAGATATTAAAATGATGGAGCAGCGGAGAAATCCTGCCTACAACACTACTTTATTCTCATTAAATTCTATATGAAAAATATTGCAATTTAATTCCAGCAAATAGCGTGTTAGCGGCTATTTCTATGGAAACTCTCTACTATTGTATCTCACTATTGAAAGTCTATGTTCAAGCTAAGACAAATCATAATACCAACTCTAATAATTTCGTTTTTTTCTTGTAAAAACGAACACGGGTATACTTATGCAATAAAGGACTTCAGAAAATCTTTGCAACCATACCTTTTTAAAATGGTGTCGAAAGGTGTTGTAATGGATTACGATAGCGCGTTAAGAAATATGGCAACGGATAAAGAGTTGAGTGAACTAAGTCAGTCAGAACATCCAATATTAAGAGCATCTGCTTTTAGGGAAATCCTAGATAGAAAATCTTTCAATCATTTTGATGTTTTAATGAATCATCTTGATGACACCGCAGATGTAGCAACAGACGCTGGAGAGTTCGGCATTTGGCATAGAACAGTGTTGGACGATATTCTGCGCGAAGCTGCTTGGAAAACTCAAGCAAAAAAAGATAGTACCATTGAACTCGTTCTGACTAAACATAACTACTTGCGCTCGGTTTATTTCATTCTCGTACAAATTGAGCCGCAAAAAAAATACTATTCATTTATAAAAGACATGGCGACTCGACCGAGGCGTTTGTCAAGAGATGGATACGAACTTGCTTTCGATGACATTGAGAATGCGTTGTATGGACTGGCAAAATTTAAAAAACCAGATGATGTTCAAATCATCGAACATCAAATGGTGCAAAATGTCTGGAAGCTGAGCGATATATCATTTAGGCTTATGAAAGAATTTCCTGATACTGCATATTTTGACGTTTTACAAACATATCATCGCAGACAATTTTATAAGTTCTCAGGTAATAGGCGAGACGGGTTTTCTGGATACATTGCTGATAGAGCTGACCCTGAAGATTTCATTCAGGCTTTGGTGGCGCAGCAAAATGACAAGAGCGCACAATTATTAGACACATTGCTTGGCAGGCTTCGGTTGAAGACATGCATGCCTGACAGGGATTTTATAATTAATGAAGTTATAAGGGAGATTTGGGAACACCCTTGCTCTGCATACACAAGACTAAGAGAAAAAATAAAATCGAAAGCCAAAGAAATTCTGAAATGGGAAATTAGCATTCCCAAAGATTCATTGTATGAAGATTATAAAATTCAAGTTGACACCACAGAAAAAATTATTCGCTGGTAACCTAAAAAATTAAAAACAGCCGCTAACATGCGGCTAAGAATTTGATCAGCAGCAAAGACTTTTGAACTATTCCATTGAGCAGTTATTCGACAGGTTTTGTCACGTAGCTGATCAGATAAATAGTTCTCTTAAAGACGAGAAGATAAATTACGGAGATTTATGGTTGCCTCCAATGCTGCAGCCAGCATATTATTCCTGAATATATCGAGGGCAGGAAAAAACGACATGTGGACTTTCAAAAGCAACATTATGGAATGATTTTTCAAAACCGGGAAACAGAGCAAATAGAGTCAGATAATATTATTTTATTGGGCAAGGCCGAGCTCAACAAGCTGATCAATAACCGGAAATTTGGGTTCAACCTAGTGCTTAAAAAGGATTCAGAACAGGATCTGTATGGCGAATGGTGGATATGTAAATTCACAGATGCGCCGTTTTTTTCTAATGTTGTGAGCGGCTTGTATTACGCATTCGATCCCAACACGTTTTTCACGGAATATGAATTTGGCCGCAAGCGCGTGACACATTCGCGCAATATGGAATTCATGCGGCTCGATGACAATGAAATTATTGACCTCATTGAGAAAATGCCAGGGTAACAGCTATAAAAGCGAAACTGCTACTTCATTTTAACCGGTCTCTTCCAGTTGATCGACGCCTTTCTCTGCTGCAATCCTCAAATACCTTTCTTCCATGAGCACCTGGTATTTCACCTTATATTCGTCCGATAAAAAAGAATTTCGGATCCATTCATTTGCCAGGGCCTTGTTTTTGGCGAAACGTTTGAATACCCCTTCAACCTGTTTTTCATTCATGCCCAGCCCCCTACCAAGGCGCTCGAAATGCTCTCTTTTCAGCTTTTTTTTCTTTCCTTCAAGTGTCAGCGCCAACTCTTCGGTGTCGTCAGGATTGATGATTGCCGCATTGAGGAGGTCATAGGCGGGCGACAATGACCAGCTGTCCCCATTGTCGATCATAGAGAAATTCTTCAGGTGCATGTCATTATTGCCTGTAAGGAAACAAAAGAGGCTCAATTCAAAAAAATACAGCTTATCCAGCAGGGTATTGGCTGAATATTCCCCCAATGCCTTGCCGATTCTTTCCATGGAGCTTTTATACTTATCAAAAGCCTCCAGTATCTGGAACATGTCCAGCATGTGTATCTTTTCTCCATCGGTCGTCCGGTCAATGCGTTTAGTGATATAGGACAGCTCTCCCGATTGGAGCCGGATAAGGGTTGACGGAACGGTGCGTATGCCAAAGGCTTCTGCGATCCGCATGGTCAGGTGCTCGT
>DATMMJ010000301.1:0-6939 GCA_035569795.1 Puia sp.
TTTTTTAGCAGGTGTATCTTCTCTTGTCTTTCGCAAACTGTCTGCTTGTGCTTTGCCCCTAGCCTCCGCAATGGCTTCCGCGAAATTGGCAAATAACAAGGTAACAAACAGTACAGCAAAAATGACAATATTATATACCAGGCTGCCTTGCGATTTTTCCCCCTCCCATATCCAGACACATACAGCCGCCATGATGATTGTACCGATATATACCGTGAACATCACTGGATTCTTGGCCATGGCGGTTGGCTTAAGTTTCACGAATGACTTTTTGAAGGCTTCAAGAACCAGATCGCGTGGAAACAAAGATGTTTTTTTCTGTCTTTTCATAACATTATTCTTTCGAACTTTTTAATGCATACTGAAATATTCTGCAAAAGGGCCGAGTGCGAGCGGCGGGAAATAGGATAGTGCCGTTATAATAACTATTACTGCAATTGTCATAATCCCAAATGTGATAGAGTCCGTTTTCAGCGTGCCCGCTGATTCAGGAATGTATTTCTTATTTGCAAGAATACCAGCAATAGCAACCGGGCCAATAATTGGAAGAAATCTGGCGAGCAGCATCGCAACGCCTGTTGTAACATTCCAGAAAATATCATTGTCCCCAAGCCCTTCAAATCCACTACCATTATTGGCAGTAGATGAAGTGTATTGGTAAAGCATTTCTGAAAAGCCATGAAAGGTTGGGTTATTGAGCCATGCAGAAGGCTTTACTGCCCAGTCGGCATTGGGGTGATGTACAACAATGTAAGCAGCCAGAGCTGTTCCGGTTTTGATCAAAAATGCGCATAACAAGGTTACCAGGGCTGCGATCTTTACCTCTCTTGCTTCCACCTTGTGCCCCATGAGTTCTGGCGTTCGCCCGACCATCAAACCCGATATGAACACTGCAACAATGATGTATATATAATAATTAAGGATCCCCACACCTACCCCACCATACAATGCATTGATCATCATGTCAAGCATCACTATGCCGCCTGAAAGAGGCATCAAACTATCATGCATGCCGTTGACCGACCCATTTGAGGTGGAAGTTGTGGCCACGCTCCAGTAAGCAGTACCTGCGGAACCGCATCTTATTTCTTTGCCTTCTAGGCTACCTCTGTTTTGGGAGATACCCAGCTTGTCAATTTCAGGATTCCCTTTCGATTCGAAATAAATATTGTTAATACAAAACAGGACAAAGAAAAAGGACATCACACCAAATATGACCAAAGCAAATTTTTTCCTATTAATATAAAATCCAAGCGCAAAAACTAAAGCGATGGATACGATGAGAATAGAAACCGCTTCCACCATATTTGTCAGGTAATTGGGATTTTCAAATGGATGTGCAGAATTGGCTCCGAAATACCCGCCGCCATTTGTCCCTACCTGTTTGATGGCGATCATTGCCGCAGCAGGACCTCGCGAGACCTGCACCGTATCACCCTGCAAAGTGGTGATGGTGTCTTTGCCATCAAAACTTGTCGGGGTTCCGTTAAAGGCGAGTATCAAGGCTACTAGGATTGAAATCGGGAGCAAAATACGTGTGATAGATTTCACAAAAATGCTCCAGAAGTTACCAAGGTTATTAGTTGTTTTTTCTTTCAGCCCGTTAAACAATGCAATCAAACAGGCAATACCAGTTGCAGCACTTGTAAACTGCAGGAAAGTAAAAATAAATAATTGGGTCAGGTAAGTTGCTCCGCTCTCCCCAGAATAATCCTGCAGGTTTGTATTGGTTACAAAACTGACAGCAGAATTAAACGCCAGATCCGGCGTCTGGCCAGGGTTGTTATCGGGATTAAAAGGCAATTTGTCCTGAAATAGCAGCACAAAAAAAGCATACACCAACCACAAAAGGTTGATGGTTAGCATCGCTTTTAAGAACTCTTTCCAATTCATTTTCTTGTTTGGGTCAATTCCACAAATGCGGAAAATGAGTTTCTCCAGTGGGCTGATAAAATCAAGAATTGTTTTTTCTCCTTTAAATACACTGGCAATATAGCGGCCGAGGGGGTAAGCCAAGATCAGCGTAATCCCGAATGTGGCTACCACTCCAAATAATTCTGTGTTCATTATTATTCGTTTAGTCTGTCAAAATTTTTCCGGTTTCAGTAACACATAAATCAGGTACATAAATACCAGTATGGATAAAATAAATAAGGCCGTTATCATGGTTTCAAGAATTTAGATATTTTCAAAAAAATCTATGGACTTAAAGAAAATAACGAAACAAATAATACATACTAAAAAAAGAATTGCTATCATCATATCTCTTGTTTTAATGGGTTATCCTACAAGTGAAAAACCAATTTAAATTTCTGAAAAACCAGATACATCAAGGCAAGCACAAACATCCAGGCTACACTTGTAACCACTTTGCCTGTTATATCTTTTTTGTTTTGATCCATTGTAAGCGAGTATTAGCATTGTCCTTATCAATTCGGAACTTCTCGGTACCCTTCCCAGTGACCTGTATCACCATTGTGCCTCCTGACTAAAAACACGATAAGAGATACCCAAAACAATAAGCAAAGAATAAATTGCCAAGAGCAAGTGGAAGGGCTTCATATTCTCCTTTATCTTTTTTAAATACCTGTTCATTTTTAAGTTTTGTGTATATAACTCAAATGGTATGCCTGTACACGCAGTAAGTTATCCAGTTCACTGAAACTCAATACAGCAAATGGTTTGATGAGATATTAATTTTCAATGAAACTTTCAAGAGGCTCCCATATCATTTCATTTCGGAATGGTATCTTTTCAAAATGAAAAAAGCTAATCTTAAGAGCCAGCCAGGGGCCATACGCAGCCTTCAACTGCGTGGACCATACTCTACATCAAAAAAATCGGGGAATAATTTGTATTCTTCTATTTTCCTGTATAATGTGGTAAGACCTATGCACATCAATTTTGCAGCTTCCACTTTATTGCCCCGCGTGTGTTTTAGCACGCGCTGGATATGCATTTTTTCGATACTGGTCAAATTAAACGTAGAAAGAGTCGATGGTTCATATTCAATTGTTTGAAATTCTAATGGAAGGTTGTCCACAGTGAGCTCAGTGCCACTCGCCAATATCACAGCCCTCTCCATCACATTTTTCAATTCACGGATATTGCCTCTCCATTCATGCTGCTGCAAAAGTTCCAGAAAATCTTTGCTCATGCTTTGGACTGGATGAGTTGCTTTTTGATTGAACATTTTTAGGAAGTATTCAGCCAGTAGCGGGATATCTTTGCGTCGTTCTCTCAATGCAGGGATTTGAATAGTGAAAACATTGAGGCGGTAATACAAGTCTTTGCGGAATCTGCCATGCTTTACATCGTCTGCAAGGTTCCTGTTTGTGGCGGCAATAATACGCACGTTCACTTTTGTATATTTCGTGTCACCTACCTTTATGAACTCATTTGTTTCCAGCACCCGCAACAGTTTTGCCTGGAGCTCAATATCCATTTCCCCAATTTCATCTAAAAACAAAGTGCCTTCACTGGCTTCTTCCACGAGACCCTTTTTATCCTTTGTTGCTCCAGTAAATGCACCCGCTTTATGGCCAAAGATTTCGCTTTCCAGAAGATTTCTGGAAAAAGCACTGCAGTTAAGCGCCACAAAAGCGCCGCTAGGTCTTTTGCCGGAAACATGAATAGCTCTTGCAAATAATTCCTTGCCAGTACCGGTCTCACCAAGCAAAAGCACGGTTGTGTCACCAGGAGCTACTTTTTCAGCCATCGCGATCGTTTCAAGTATTTGGGGTGATTTGCCAACGATGTTTTCAAAGTCAAAGTTCTGCTTCACCTGCTTTTCCAGTTCAAGTACTTTTATTTGAAGGTGCGCTTTTTCCATTGCGTGGCTCACCAGTGGTATCAGCTTATCATTGTCATCGCCTTTTGTCAGATAATCAAAAGCGCCATTGCGCATAGCTTGCACGCCATCTGAAATATTTGCATGTGCAGTGAGGATAATTATTTCCGCATTATGATTCCTGTCTTTTATTTCTTTAGTGAACTCAATGCCATTTCCATCGGGCAACATCACATCGCACACAATCACTTCCATGTTCTCTCTTGCCAGGATTCTGGATGCAGTCCTCAGGTCACCCGCCTCAAAAACATCATAGCCTTCCAGACAAAGTATCCGTTTAAGAAGTGACCTGATTTTCACATCATCTTCTACCACCAAAATATTTCCGTGAGGCATGCAATCTTATTTTGCAGACTGGTTGAATAAATACTTTATCTTATACGTCTTCGTGAAACGGTCATAGGCAATCAAATCCTTATCGGTCCTGAAGTTGGCGTCGAGCGCATAATGAAACACGTGATTGCCAGGATAGGCGTTTTTGAGATTATCAATTGTTAGCAGTTGCAAACTTGCTGCTGCATTTTTGCTGAAAAAATACTCGTCTTTTTTTACCAGCCCTTTTCCTTTAATATTTTGCTCTGACCTGTATTGATAATAGACGTAAAAACCTGTGGTATCCAACAGTTGGTAGGCTTCCCCGTTATAAAAACGATAGGTTTTATTCTGGCAGTTGCGGTATCCATAAACTTCCTTCTTGCTGAACTCGTGCTTTTCTCCTTTAGATATAACATAGCCTGTTGATGAGCCAAAGAATTCGTTTGGCTTTATTTTCTCATCTGCGTTACTACAATCAATTCCATAGGTGAGCTTTTGGTGCTCAAAATCTTTGGGGGTTAAATATAAACCGCCAGAGGAAAGCATTTTGCTCTGAGCATTTGTTACGCCTGCACTGACAGATATCAAAGCCACTGCAGATAATACCATTAAAGTTTTCATGATTTATTAATTTTATGAAGATTTGTGATTTTAAGGAGCGCATGTTTACCCATGGCGCTCCTTATTTATTTAATTTTTGTTTTTTATATAATTGATAAGCGAGCCAACGGTGAGCAGGTTTTCTGCATCTTCGTCCGGAATCTTTATATCGAGCTCTTTTTCTATTTCCACAAAAATCTCATAGAGGTCAAGCGAGTCAATGCCCAGATCGCTTTTGAATAAAGCGTTGTCTGGAATCTCACATTCATCTATGCCGAGCTTTTCAATAATTATTTTTTTTACTCGCGACCCGATTTCTGATTTTGCTAATGCTAAAGTTGCCATAATCAAAATTTTAAATAATAGAATCGATCAACCCAAAGAGACACGGCAAGCATTCCCGTTATTAAAACCGAACAAGGAACGCAAGGACGATTCGCGATTCCGCCTTGACCATATCGGGCTGCCAGCCACCCCAACTGCTCAACGGTGGTGCAACAGAAGCCCCGCTTGATGTGTAAGTGTAACCACCTGTATTAGCGAAACCTGTTGGCGATGTGACACCACCCGGACCTGCGAAATATCCCTTTAGTGGAGTAGTACCTGGTGCCGCGCCTAAAGTTGTGATCGCCCGATGAACAAACTCCAGTTTCAGCGTGATATTCTGGCTTGGCATATAATCGAGGGTTGTTGAAAAATCCCATGCATCGAATGTCGAACCTACTCCAGTTTGCTGTTGGTATAATGTATCTGCATACCCTGTAGGGGCCAGCACGAGATATTGGCCAGGGTTGTGCATGTAGCCACCGCCGAAATTAAATGCGAACTTTTGCCCTAACCAAAACCTGTTATAGAACATACCGCTGATAAAGTTCTGCGCAGGCTTTACCGTTCCGGTCTTTGCGTCTGTCTTGCCAAAAGGTGTAACCCCGTCCCCATTCTCAAACCCAAAATCGGTTGTCAATGAAAATGCAGCCTTGGTCAAAAATTTCCCGTGGGGATTGTTATAATAGCGGCGCTCATAACTATAGTCAAGATGCAGCCGATACCTTCCAGGTGCACCCTGGTCATCCTTGCCATAATAATTGTTGAATACATAATCTACTTTCTCATTAGGCCGGTAATAAATGGAAACTCCGGCGCCCGGCGAGTGATTGAACATGCCATAGCTTTGCCAGCCATTGATCAGCCACAATTCCACTTTCAATTTATCAGTTGGGAAAGTTTGCAGTCTTAAACCATTAAAAAACCAGGGTGTGTTATCTGAAGTATAGGAAGGCTGGTATCCCCAGTTCTCAAAATTGTTGTAAGAAAAAAGTCCAATATAAGACATGAAAATGCCTGCATCGAGATTTATGCCATGCCATTTGTCCCAATGATAGCCTGCATAGGCTTCACTGAGATAGCGGTAGATAGTCTGCAAATCGTATTGTCCTTTGTAGGAACTGCCGTCATTTCGCGGCACAACGGTAGAGCGTGTGCCAAACTGCATCATTACTCTTCCGCGCACATTGTTCACATGTATATCACCGCCTACGCCCATAAAGGAAAGCTGGAGCTCGTTGTTCCTTGACAGCGCCGTGGAGCCCACAACCGTATTATCGATCGGTTTATTATAGGAGTGTGTGTAATTAAAGTCAAAAGTGACATCTCCTGTGAAATATTTGGAATCAAAAGCAGGCGGGCTTGTTTTACGGCTCGTACCATTAAGCCAGGAGAAATCTCCAAAAGCAAATGGATCTGAAGCTTTCACTTCCACCGTAGAATCTTTCTTGTCACTCAAGGCAGTGTCTTTGGCTTTTCTTGCGTTGAGAATGCTTTTTATTTCCCATAGCAAGGTAGCTGGATGCTGAGCCACGCTTACTTCATGTTTACTGCCGGCGTCACTTTCAGAGCTAATAATTACATTTCCAGTTCTTTTATCAATTGATGAAGATGCTACATCTGCTTGCTGGCTAAAACTTTGGAAACGAATAAATATAAGCGCCGCAAAAAAGCACATCATCAATTTGTTTTTCTTAGTCATAAATAAAAATTTTTAAAATTAGAATTGGTTAAAAAAATGGCTCCCGTGCAGCCATTTTTTTAAAAAATGCCTGTCGCGTTTTTCGAAACAGTCGTTAGAAGACGGGCCGTCTGAAGATTAAATTGAATGATTATGTATTTGCGAAAAA
>DATMMJ010000302.1:0-2032 GCA_035569795.1 Puia sp.
ATTGTTCCGGAAATCTTATTGATAATAGAAAGATTGTGGACCGTGAGTCGGCTGCGCAAGGTGCCAGCCAGCATCACTTTGCCAACATCTGCTCCCATATTCATTAACAGACAAATGCTGAATATCACAATGCGCTGCTCCAATGACTGGCTGATGGACAACGCCGTTGCATTCACCAGCCAGAAGAAAATGACGCTGGGGTTAAAGGTGTTGATAATAAACCCGGATGCAAAAAGTTTGGCAAATTCCCTTTTGCCAAAACGAAAAGTTTTATCATTCTCGTCTGAGCGCAAATGCACTTTTTTAAAAAAGCAAAAATAAACACCCATGCCTACCAGAAAAATGCTTCCCACATATCCAATAGCCTTTTTATATTCCATCAATCGTTTTACCAGCTCAGTGAACGCATTGCTGAGTATCACCAATATGAAATCGCTCACCCACACGCCAATAACAAAACTAAAACCGCCTTTGTGGCCATTATTCAGGCTCTGCTTAATAATAGTGAATACAACCGGGCCAACGGATATTACCAAAAGTAAGCCTAATGCAAACCCTTTCAATATGGCTTCAATCATAGAGGATTATGTAATGAGAAAAAATTCATTTGCAAATTTGACGCAACAATTTACGAAAACCAAATGCAATTTAATGTCAACAAATTACTTAATGGGAATCATCGGATGAAGATTTAAATCATCCGCGCAACAGTCATTTCAATATTTTTCCAATGTCCAAAAACTGTTGCCAGTCACGAAGCATCTTGCCTTTTAGTACGCGCGGGAATTTATGCTGCCCTCCTATTTTACCTTTCAGTTGCATGAACTGCATGAATTTTTCTTCCGGCAAAATTTTTACCTGCACATCTTTCAGTGCATTTTGTCTTTCCACGGCATAATCATCATTGAGCTCTCTTAATTTATCATCAATTTTTTTACAGACCAGTTCAGGGTCTGCTTTGTCATCGCTTGCAAGCCACCACTGGTGTGCAAAGAACAGTCCGTGTGGAACGCCTGCCACGGTAAATTCGGGGATGGAAATATTCAGTTCTTCGCTCACTAGCTGCACCGCCTTGTTCATGTTGTCAACGCTCAGGTGTTCGCCCACCAGGCTTAAATAATGTTTTGTGCGGCCCGAGATGATGATCTCACAACGATCCTTATCCGTAAATCTTACAGTGTCTCCGATCAGGTATCTCCATGCACCCGCACTCGTGCTGATGAGCAGGGCGTAATCCTTTCCTTCTTCTACTTCATGTATCAGCAGCGATTCGGGATGTTCAACCAGATTCCCATCATTGTCAAAGTTCTTGTCATTAAAAGGCACAAACTCAAAAAAAATATGCAGATTGGTTACCAGATGCATCCCTTTTGCATGCTGTCTGTCCTGGTAAGCGATAAAGCCTTCTGAAGCAAGATACGTTTCTATATAGGTTATAGGCTTCCCCAATAATTTTTCAAACCCTTTCTTATAGGGTTCAAGGGAAACACCTCCATGAACAAAAAATGCGAGGTTAGGCCAGATCTCATGGATATTGCGGAGATTGTATTTTTCAATAATTTTTTCCATGCATATTTGTATCCACGCCGGTACGCCCACTACAAAACCAATGTCCCAGTTGGGTGCCTGTTTCACCACCAGTTCAATTTTCTTATTCCAGTCTTTTGTGCGCGCAATTTTTTTTCCGGGCTTATAAAATGGCGAGAACCAGAAAGGGACTTTTTTCGCAGTGATGCCACTCAAATCTCCCGCATAATAGCCGGGACCTTTTTGAAGATCCGTTGTTCCGCCAATCATCAGCCAACCTTTGCTCAGGCTTTTCACAGGGATATCTCGATAGGTGCGCAGCGTGAGCAACTGCCTCACCATGGCAATTCGGTTGCCCCGCAGCAGATCTGTGGTGATGGGGAGGAATTTGCTGCCCGCTTCCGAGGTCCCGGAACTGAGCGCATAATATTTTATCTTACCTGGCCAGCAAACATCCGCATGGCCTTCAAGTGTCCTGTGCCACCACTGAGCGTAGATTTTGTTG
>DATMMJ010000303.1:0-4490 GCA_035569795.1 Puia sp.
CCTGCAAATGCGTTACGAATGCATCCTGCCGTTAACCGTACATTCAATTTTCAGACAATCGCCTTTTAAATTACCTTTGCAACTCTTTTTATTGAACGAAACAAATAAAAATGTATAGAACGCATACCTGTGGAGAATTAAGAAAAACGGACGTTTCTAAAGAAGTAACACTGGCAGGATGGGTGCAGACTGTGCGAAAATTTGGGAGCATCACTTTTATTGACCTGCGCGACCGCTACGGGGTAACACAGCTTTTATTTGGAGAAGAACTGAGTGCAGAGTACAATGAAAATCCGTTGGGAAGAGAATTTGTACTGCAGGCAAAAGGCGTTGTTTCTGAGCGAAGCAATAAGAACGCAAATCTCGCGACCGGCGATGTGGAAATAAAAGTCAGTTCATTTTTAATCCTTAATAAATCTGCAACGCCTCCTTTCACCATCCAAGACGATACAGATGGTGGTGATGATCTGCGTATGAAATTCCGTTATCTCGATTTGCGCAGGAATGAACTGAAGAAAAACCTGGAGCTTCGCTACAGTGTGAACCGTTTTGCAAGAAATTATCTGCACGATAATAATTTCATAGACATAGAAACGCCATTTCTTATTAAATCAACTCCGGAAGGCGCGAGAGATTTTGTTGTGCCTTCCAGAATGAATGCTGGCCAGTTTTATGCATTGCCGCAAAGCCCGCAAACTTTCAAGCAACTATTAATGGTCAGCGGGTATGACCGCTATTATCAGGTTGTGAAATGTTTCCGGGATGAAGATTTACGAGCAGACCGGCAGCCTGAGTTCACGCAAATAGATTGCGAAATGAGTTTTGTGGAACAGGAGGATATTCTGAACATGTTTGAAGGGATGATAAAATATATTTTCAAGCAAGTAAAGGCGATAGATTACGCGGAGAAAGTGGTGCGCATGAGCTGGGAAGAAGCCATGTGGAACTATGGCAATGATAAGCCAGATATCCGGTTCGATATGAAGATTGCTAATCTTAGATCTGCTTTCAAGCAGGACGGGGTAATCACTGCAAATGGCGAACTTATTAGCGGCGCAGGGTTCAGCTTATTCGATAATGCAGAAACTGTTCTTGCAATAGTTGCGCCCCGCTGCAGCGAATACACCCGCAAACAGACTGATGAATTAACGCAATGGGTTAAGCGCCCACAGATTGGCATGAATGGGATGGTATATATAAAATGCAATCCTGACGGAAGTTTTAAAAGCAGTATCGATAAATTTTATAGCGAAGAAAAACTAAGCGCAATCGCAGCATTTGCAAATGCAAAACCGGGCGACCTTATTTTGATACTAGCCGGAGCAGAACAACTAACACGCAAAGCAATCAGTGATTTGCGCCTGGAACTGGGTCAGCGTTTTGGGTTCCGGAAAAACGAAGAATTCAAATTGTTATGGGTGCTCGATTTCCCATTGTTCGAATATGCACCAGAAGATAACCGCTGGGTTGCACGCCACCATCCGTTCACAGCGCCCAAGCCCGATCATATTGAAGCAATGATCAATAATAATCCGTTGATTGAAGATGCCGCACAATACTTAAACCATCCATACGCAAACATAAAAGCAAATGCGTATGATATGGTGCTGAACGGGAATGAGATTGGTGGAGGCTCCATCAGGATTTTTCAGCGGGAACTGCAGGAAAAAATGTTCACGGCGCTTGGCATGACCAACCAGGAAGCACTGCACAAATTCGGCTTTTTGCTCGGTGCTTTTGAGTATGGCGCACCGCCGCATGGCGGCATTGCATTTGGCTTTGACAGACTATGCGCAATACTTGGTGGTAGCGAAAGCATACGCGATTTCATTGCCTTTCCAAAGAATAATTCTGGCCGAGATGTGATGCTGGACGCACCGGCCACCATTGACGGGAAGCAATTGAAAGAACTTTCCATTCAGCTTGATATCCAATAAATTTTACTGATGAAAAAAATATTAAACGTTTCGAACATCCTTTCATGGATCAACCTGATTATTGGCAGTTTTCTGGTGTTATGCGCATTATTAACTATTAGGACATTTCCTCCTCTTGCTGTATTGATATCGGTGGTTTTGGTAGGCTGTATTGTTTTGCATAGTCATGCGGCAATGCAATTGCGCAAGAGCATTTTACATGCAACCATCCCACTGAGTAAACAGACACCCATTGGCATCCGCGTGATGGGATACATGGCATTATTCTTTGCTATCATGCTTTTCAGCAACGCTGTTTACCTGCTGCAGAACACACAACAAGTATTAAAGCAGGTGCAATTCCCAAAAGAAATGAAAAATGTGGATATAACTGGAGTTATTCGTGGCACCTCAATATTTTTGGTACTATTCAGCATCAGTGTTATAGTGAATGTGGTGTTGAATTTAAGATTGTTAAGGTTCTATGCACTTTCGCACAGCAGCCAATCGAAATAACCCGACAGCATAATTATTTTTCTGTAAAAATTGATGTAAGGGAAATGAGTCCGGTAATTGGAAAATGGCCAATAGCAATCTAGTAGGTTAAGAGCACGAAAACGATACCTGCCTGGCGGTTTAACAGCACAACGCAAAATAGGATTCAAAAATGATCTACTTCCTTTTTTTCCTGAATGCTACATAAATAATCAACACCAGCAGCAGCAAACCAAGACCGACTAAAATGCGTTTTACAATCTTGGCTTCAATATCTTCTCCCCTTGCAATACGGATTTTGCAAGCAGCGATATAATTTTGGACCGTTGGATAATTAACATTAAGATTGCTTAGCTCACCAAAATCCCGCAACGCTTTTCTATAATAATGCCTGTCAAACCAATCAAGCCCTTCAACAAAGAGCTTTGTGGCGTTGCTCACAGCAGGCTCTATTCCCGCAGAGTCCATAAATTCATTCAATATGGAAACAGGTATTGAAAAATTAAGTCCGGCAGCAAGTGCCCCAGAATTTTCAAGGCTCCCGAAAGTGGTAAGTCCAACTACTTCCCCATTGCTGTTGCAAACGGGTCCTCCGCTACTGCCATGATTTATGTTTGCATCCATTTGAATAACAGGCCAGCCATTCACGGATTTCTTGATGGCACTTACAATGCCTGTTGTAAGTGTGGGTTCAATTGCTGACTCAGCAGCGACAAAATCATTGTTTGTTACGGGTCCCGGATAGCCGTAGACAAATAATTGCTCGCCCACCTGCGGCAATTCCGCATCGGCAATCTTAAGAACGGGCAGGCTAGAATCTCCCTCAATTTTCAGGACAGCCACGTCCTTACCGGGCATTGGGAGGCCTTTGATAATAATGTTTGCAGCTTTTGTTGCAGTGGTTTGGCCCTTGCCCTCCACATCTTTCCTGTAAACTACATAGACTGTTTTTTTCAGGTCGCTCAATGTCATCGGTACAAGCTTTGAATAAAGGGATGCATACGTGTTGTACAAAACATTTTTTTGCTGATCAGTGAATTTGGAGGCCCAGGAATTTTCAAACGCAGCGATATTCGCATCGGTTATCTGCTGAAAAGCGGTAAGAATAAATTGCCTTCGTATAAAAGCATTATCCCTTTCAATAAGATGGCAATTGGTTGCGACATAACCATCTCCCGTTATAAAAAAACCGGTGCCCGTTGCAGTTATCTCCTGAGTTTGTTCAATATTATCAAAAGATTTTTTAAAGAATCTTGCCGGGCGATTATTCATCTCTCTTAGAACGATATCCAATTTTTGTTCGGGAGAGAATATGGCACCTGCCGTGTCGGCTCTTTGGATGGAATCGAGCAAGCGGTTGAAAACCCTTTCGTCCATCTGCATTTTATTCAGATAAACCTTTGCTGAATAAACCGTTTTTACCATTACTACGCCCGGGCTATTCAGTGCATAATTTTGCGCGGCAGAGCAATTCTGCGCATTGGCACTATTTGACAAGCATGCAAAAAGAAACAACAATCCAAAAAAGTAAGTTCCTCTTCCCAATTTCTTTTTTTCCATTTGTCATATTTATTTTGATCGTCTTTCGTATTTGCTGTGGAATTTTTACAACACAAAACAATTGTATTTACAAACATACTATTTATAAAAATTCAGTCCTTTGAGTCGGATTTTCAAAATAAAATCCTGCTTTGAATTAAAACTCTAAAACTACTAACTTGTTGTACTATTGTTACTTAAATTTTAAATATGAGCCCCGTTCAAGCACCATTGGCAGAAAGGCTTAGGCCCAGTGCGCTCGATGAGCTCGTGGGACAAAAGCACCTAACGGGCAAGGGCAGTATTTTGCGCACTGCGATAGAGCATGGACAAGTGCCATCCATGATCTTGTGGGGTCCGCCAGGCACGGGCAAAACTACCATCGCAAATATCATCGCACACACTCTGCAAGTGCCTTTTTATACGCTCAGCGCTATTTCTTCTGGGGTAAAGGATGTACGCGAAGTAATTGAAGAAGCAAAAAAAAAGCCCGGAGCAATCTTATTTATTGATGAAATACACCGCTTTAATAAGGGCCAG
>DATMMJ010000304.1:0-7387 GCA_035569795.1 Puia sp.
ATTCAAAATCTATTCAAGGGGCATGTGTATTAAAAATTGAATTCAATGAGGGCACAGATATGAGCCAAGCCATGGCAGAAGTGGTAGGTTATGTGAATCGTGCAAGAGCGTTTATGCCACCCGGGACGGTGCCACCTTTTATAACGAGGTTTGATGCGGGCAGTGTGCCTGTTGGGCAACTGGTATTCACTTCTGAAAACCGTTCGCTCGGAGAGATTGCAGATCTGGCATTATTCCGGGTGCGGCCGATGTTTGCGACATTACCCGGCGTTTCTGCTCCGCCTCCATTTGGAGGCAATCAGAAGACAGTGCTCATTACTGTTGACCCAGATAAGATCCGCAGTTACAATTTATCTCCCGATCAAGTGGTGCAGGCACTAGCAAAAACAAATACGATAACACCCGCAGGCAATGTGCGCATAGGTGATACCACATTTCTTACTGTTGAAAACAGTGTGATAGAAAATATCAATGAGCTAAATAATGTGCCAATCCAATCAGGAGCGGGCCCGTCTGTCTATATAAAAGATATTGCAACAGTGTCCATGGGCTCAGACGTCACTACAAGTTATGCCCTGATTAATGGCAAGCGTTCGGTGTATATCCCGGTAACAAAACGCGCTGACGCTTCCACATGGGATGTTGTTCAAAACGTACGAAAAGGATTGGGGGATATGCAGGCAGCCATCCCACCGGATATAAAAGTGAGTTATGAATTTGACCAATCTGGTTACGTCATCAATTCATTAAAATCAGTTTTATTCGAAGGAGGACTTGGCGCATTGCTTACGGGCCTGGTAGTGCTGCTATTTTTAGCAGACAGCAGAAGCGCATTGATTGTGGTGATGACGATACCACTAGCTTTGCTTTCGTCGGCCGTATTTCTATACCTGACGGGGCAGACAGTTAATATCATCACACTGGGTGGTTTGGCCTTAGCAGTAGGTATACTCGTGGATGAAGCCACAGTGACCATAGAAAATATTCATCGCCACCAGGAAATGGACAAATCCAAAGCACGCGCTATATCAGATGCAAGCAAAGAGATCGCAGCGCCCAAATTGCTTATTCTGCTGAGCATCCTTGCAGTGTTCGTGCCTGCATTGTTTATGAATGGCGTGCCTAAAGCGATGTTCATGCCCTTGTCTTTGGCAGTAGGCTTTGCTATGATTGCTTCCTTTTTGCTTTCACAAACTTTTGTTCCGGTAATGGCAAACTGGATATTGAAATCACACAGTCAAAATATTTCTCCTAAAAAGCAGAGCTTATTTAAAAAAATACAGAATAAATACGAATCGACCGGAAAAAAGCTAACCCGCTCCTTTGTGTTGATCAGCATCCTTTTTATTATTTTATCCTTTGTTTTATGCGCATTGTTGTTTACGTTCATCGGAACGGAATTGTTCCCGAAAACAGACAGTGGTCAAACGCAAATACGGTTAAGATTGCCAGTTGGTACCCGGTTGGAAAGGACAGAAGAGGCGACCTTAAAGTTACTGCAACTTTCCCAGGCAATAGTTGGCAAGGGAAATATTGAAATCAGTTCCGCTTTTATTGGCACGCAGCCATCGAGCTACCCGATAAATAATATTCATTTGTGGACAAGCGGCCCGCAGGAATCCGTAACAAAAATAAAATTGAAAAAAGGAGTACTGGCCATTCAGCAATTCCAGGAACAATTACGGGCAGCGGTGAAAAAAAACATTCCTTCAGCCGCTATTTCTTTTGAGCCGGGAGATATTGTAGAACAGGTGCTTAATCTCGGGAGCGCTAATCCGATTGAAATTATAATTGTCAACAGAAATCTGGACAGTGGTAAACAGGCAGCAGATGCTATAATAAAAAAATTATCATCAATAGTCTCACTAAGAGACCTTCAAATTTCAACGCCTTTAAAATATCCTGCAATCAAGTTAAACGTGGACAGATTGAAAGCGGGGCAATTAAATATGACGGCAGATCAGATTGCAAAATCTATGGTCCCTGCCACTTCTTCAAGCAGGTTCACAGCTCCCAGCTACTGGCTGGATAAAACAACCGGAACCGCCTATCAGGTGCAGGTGCAATATCCGGAATACAGGATGAACAGTACAGAGCAATTAGAAACAGTTCCTGTTTCTTCAGGAAATGGAAACACACATTATTTAAATGAAGTGGCAAGTTGGAACCGCACAACCATGGTAGGTGAATACGACCGACTAAACCAGCAACGATATATCACCATCACCGCCAATGTTTTCAAGCAGGATATGGGAAGTGTTTTTAAAAAAGTGCAAAATGATATGGATTCAGTTAGCAAATCTTTCCCTAGCTCAAAAATATCCATGCGAGGGCAGAATGTATTGCTGCAGCAAACATTATCGGGCTTAAAGTTTGGATTGTTGGTAGCCATCGTGGTCATATTTCTTATAATGGCCGTTTTCTTTCAATCTTTCCGAATTGCCATCACTGCATTGAGCATGGTACCAGCAGTCATAGGGGGTTCCATTTTCTTTTTGCTGCTGACAGGTAAAACTCTCAACATTCAATCTTACATGGGGACAATCATGGCAATTGGGGTAGCTATCGCCAACGGTGTATTATATATCAGCACTGCTGAGTCTTTTAGAACGAGCGGCCACGGGGATGACCTGCACCTGAGAGCAGCTTCGCTGCGCATGCGACCAATCTTAATGACAACCGTTGCCATGATTGCGGGGATGATTCCCATGACATTTGGCGTTACTGAGGGAGGTGACCAAACCTCTCCGCTCGCGGTTGCTGTAATTGGCGGGTTGATTTTCTCTGCAATTAGTGTATTATTTTTTTTACCACACTTGTATAACTGGAGCGTTGGGAGGAAAAACTATCGTTCTGTTTCCCTTGACCCCGATGATATAAGCAGTGGATATTTTGAAGAAGGAAAATAAATCATTAAATATGAAACGGAGACATTATTATATCGTACTTTTTGCTTTGTCTGTTACCTTAAGCGCATGCGATAATAATGCAGGTACTAATACCATGTCGCAAGACAATACTCTCGTAGATAATAGGCTGGATACAGTCCCGATTTTTTTGTTATCACAAAAGAAGATAGAAAAAAACATAGAGCTCACTGCCGAATTATTGCCTTATGAACAAACTGAAATGTTTGCAAAGGTTCAAGGTTACCTGAAAGATGTGAATGTAGATATTGGCGATTACGTTCGCAAAGGGCAAACCCTTGCCACGATTGAAGCGCCGGAAGTGAACAGCAAATATGCAGAATTTCAAACTTCCTTGCTCAGCGCCAAAGCCAAATTCAGCGCAAGCCTAGATAATTATCAGCGATTATATAGAGCTTCGCAAGCCAACACTCCAGGCATCGTGGCACCTGTGGACCTGGAGCGCACGAGACTGCAAATGCTTGCCGACAGCGCCTCTTACGCAGCTGCAGAAAAACTGGCGCAATCATATAAAGAAGTTTCAGGCTATCTCATTTTGAAAGCTCCTTTCGATGGGATCATTACTGCACGCAAAGCGGATCCTGGAAATCTTACAGGAATGAATACACCCGTTGTTACTGTTCAAAACAATAAGATATTGCGATTGCGTGTTGCTGTGCCGGAAAGTTATATCGCGTCTCAATCCTTATCAGATTCCATTCAATTCAAATTGGACGGGTTTCCTGAAAAATTATTTAAAGCTAAGCTTACCAGGAAGACCGGAACGATTGACCCTAATACAAGGACAGAACTTTGGGAATATGATTACAATAACACTAGCAAGATATTAAAGGCCGGGGCGTTTGCCTATGTACAATTGAAAATAACCAGGACGGCGCTAAGTTTTGTTGTTCCCTCTTCTTCGATCGCTACGACCCAGGAAAAGAAATTTCTTATCCGCGTTAGAAATGGCAAATCAGAGTGGATTGATGTCCGCCAAGGACTTACGCTGGATGAAGGAATTGAAATATTCGGGAATCTTTCAGTGGGCGACACGCTAGTGCTGCACGCAACTGATGAACGCAAACCAGGTGCAATGGCTTTCTGGAAGCTGAATAAACCCTCGAATTAAAAAACTTCCATTAAGATTGTTCTATGTCCCAGTCGGATTGGCATCCAGCTTAAGAACATCCTTTTACCGTAAAATCCGAAGTTGGTAACATTAAGGTAACATTAAGGTAACATTTCGATCATATGTTAATTCTTCTTTTACAGTCCAAACAAACAACTACATATTATGAGAAGTAGAATTGGCCTAACGAAATTGCTCTTTACAGCAATTGTTGTCTTATTTGTTTCTGTTAGTCAGGTTAATGCCCAATACCTATGGAATTCTGACTCAGCTTTTAGATTAAGGACTCCAAATTCAGGTAGATTTTGGGGCTATATCTTTGGCGACGTATTTTATAAATCTCACAGTGACTCATTAAACAGGGGCGGCAACAACCAGTATACCAATGTAAAACAAAGTACTACTCAGTTTCAGTTCCGCCGTATTTACATCGGCTATGATTACAATATCAGCAAAACATTTTCTACGGAATTTCTACTGGCAGCCGAAGATGATTTCACAGCTGGAGATCTCCTCGGAAATACTAAGTTCTCTCCCTATATAAAATTTGCCAATATACGCTGGCACGACTTTCTATTTAAGGGAAATGATTTCCTGTTTGGCCTGCAACCTACTCCCTCGTTTCCTTATATGACGGAGAATATATTTAGTTATTCCAGGCCAGTGGAAAGAACCATTACAGATATACGCCGGACTCCTTCTTTTGATTTCGGAATTGGTTTGCAGGGAAGATTTAATTCAACAGATGAAAAAGTGGTTTATGGCTATAATCTTCTAGTTGCCAATGGCTCCAGCGCAAAGCCCCAAGCTTTAACCGGTTCTGTATACAAATGGTTCTATGGAGATGCATTTATTGGTTTTTTGAACCGCAGATTGATACTTGATGTGTATGCGGATTATCAGAGGCAATCATGGTTGCCTACCAGCGACCATGGCCATGCCGCCCGCCAGATGACAAAGGGTGTCATTGCATGGGTAACTCCCAAATTGACAGTCGGTGTAGAATCCTATATCAATGGATTGAAACAGTCTGAAGTTGGAATCAATGGTGCAATAAAAGACACACTTGATGGCCGCGCAACTGGAACAACTTTCTATGTACATGGCAATATCTATAAAGACAAACTCAGGTTTTTTGTTCGCTACGATATGTATAATCCAAATACCAAGTATGATAATTCGACTTACACCAAATATGTGGCACTTTATGGCGTAAGCACCAGTTATGAACCCAACAACAAGGAAGGGTTTTTATCTCTTGGTTTAGATTTTTCGCCAGTCAAAAATGTCCATTTTATTCCTAATATCTGGTATAACAAATATATGGGGCAACAGGCGAATCTAACAGGGTCTGCTTCCAGTGATCATGATATGGTGTACCGGATGACCTTCTATTTCACGTTTGGAAAGCTTTTTCAAAACCCATCCTATTCTTATTATCCTTATACCCATTAATGTTTATTTTAAATTCTCAATTTGATTTGGTGAGGATTAAATTAGTATTACTTTTTAGGTAAATAAGAATTTAAACAGGTTACTCGGTTAATTTTAATATCTATGGATTAACTGACCAACAATAATTTCTTACACTCCTTCAAAACAAAAAAATGAAAATGAATTTTTTAAACCTGAAAGGTACTTTTGCAATAGGCGCTTTACTTGCAATGATAAGCTTGTCATCCTGCAATGGCGGTGGGAGCGCTTCGGAAAATAAATCAGACAGCGCTGCAACTGGCAACAGCGATGCGAATACACTTATTGGCGCCGGCAGTTCTTTCGATAACCCGCTTTTCTCAAAAATGTTTTCGGAATACAACAAGTCAAATGGATTGCGAATAAATTATCAGTCCGTTGGGTCAGGTGCCGGCATTGCCCAATTGACAAGTAAAACAGTTGATTTTGGCGCCTCGGATGCAACTATGAATGCCAAGCAGGATTCAGGAGTTTCTTCTCCGGTGCTGCACATACCCGTAACCGCAGGGGCCGTTGCAATAAGTTATAACTTGGCTGATGTAAAGGATACCTTGAAGCTAACCCCAACTGTGCTTGCTGAAATTTTTCTTGGCAAGATCACCAAATGGAACGATGCAAAAATCGCAGCCATCAATAAAGGCGTGAAGCTACCTTCTACTGGAATCGTGATTGCTCACCGTTCAGACGGGAGTGGAACAACCAATATCTTTACTACCTATCTTGCAAAGGTGAGCGAAGAATGGAGCGCCAAGGTGGGCAAAGGTTCGTCCGTGAATTGGCCTGTTGGCCTGGGAGGAAAAGGAACCGAAGGTGTAGCAGGTATGGTTAAGCAAACGCCTGGAGCTATAGGTTACATTGAACTGGCATACGCTATTCAAAATAATATGGCATATGCTAATGTACAGAACAAAGCAGGCAACTTCATCACGCCGACTATCGCCAGCGTAACGGCTGCTGCGAACATCACAATACCTCCGGATTCAAAAGTCTCTCTGACAAATACAGAAGCTGCTGATGGTTATCCCATCTCAGGCTTTTCATGGGTGTTAATTTATAAAGAACAAAAGTACGGTGACCGTTCACAAGACAGAGCAAGCAGGTTATTGAAACTACTCTCATGGATGATACATGATGGCCAGCAATATAGCGCTGCTTTAACTTACGCACCTCTTTCACCTGCTGCTGTAACAACTGGAGATGCAATTTTAAAATCTGCAACCTATGATGGCAAGCCAATACTACAGTAAGGTCCCAAGTCCGGGTACCGTAGTCTGGAGTAACCATTGAGAGAAGAAATATTTTTTATGAACGGGAGAAGTATGGATAAAGATAATCTTACCCTCAGCGAAGTTTCGCTGGGGGTAATTGGTTCAGTAAGGAGCCAAGTACAAGTGGGACGCAAAGTGAAAAGGCTTTACCGGCAAATACGCACGGAAAATGTTTTCAGGCGCATGCTGGTGTTGATGGGACTACTCATGATCGTGCTTGTGCTTGGAATTGTGCTCACACTAATTATTGAGTCCATCCCTTCCATAAAGGCCTTGGGTATAAAATACTTGTGGGGGAAAACATGGGATCCTGTGCGGGACGTTTATGGCGCTTACCCGTTCCTGCTAGGGACACTGCTCACATCATTTCTTGCACTAATTATCTCTATTCCTTTTTCAATTGCTGTTGCAATATTTTTGGGGGAATATTATCCCAAAGGATGGCTTCCTGATTTGCTAAAAAATACCGTCGAATTGATAGCTGCGGTCCCATCCGTAATCTATGGTTTTTGGGGGCTTGCTGTCCTGGTGCCCATTGTGAGAGCATTTGAAACAAAGATTGGCGTGGATCCAATTGGTGTGGGCATTTTTAGTTCCTCATTGATCCT
>DATMMJ010000305.1:0-2043 GCA_035569795.1 Puia sp.
CACACAGAAAAGCGACCAAAACTTACAGTATAATTTTAGTTAGTGGATTGTAATTTCTACAGCAAAAAAAAGCGTTGTGATCTGGTATCACAACGCTTTTTTAATTTTTTTGGTTGTAGTAATCAACGAAGTAATTATGCAGTCCTTTTCTTACCCAATAAAGAAAGGAAAAGAACCATAACAGAAGAAAACAAAAATACTTTTGGCATGACCGCTGTCGCTGACAAGCTGTAAATGCCAAACACAACTGCCAGGATAAAAAATAGCGGAGCTAACTTTAACATAAAACTATTGTTTAAAAATTAAGAGATTGAATAAATTATTCTGCAAAGCTTATACAAAAAAATCATTAAAACAAAGGCTGGTACTGCGTTTCAGCAGGTTCGCATATATATTGTAAATTTTAAATGTAATTTTTTTTTGACCAAATTCTAAGGGGACAATAACTTTTTACAGAATATTCGAAATTTAGGATAGTGAAGAGATTTTAAACTCAGTCGCCGGCTAATAAATAAGGGAAAAAATCCGAGAAGAAATATTTTAAAAAAATCAAACTATTTTCAAATATTTTCTCACAATGGCTTCCTGGAGGCAGGAGCCCCGTAATCTGTTATCCTTTTTTTTAATTAGGTGACTAGCGCAAAGAATAATTAAATAGCTTCAATGGGCGGACCATACAGCGCCCATAGTTTTGAAAACCTAAAAGGTTTTGTCATCCCAAAAAACTGTGGGAAGCACTTCTCTATATTCATGCAGAATTCCTTGCCGCATTAATAATCCCGAACGAGCTTCGGATAATCAGCTTTTCATATACTTCGCGCATAGGGTTTTTTGTATCATTATCTTTTTCCAGCTGCCTGAATTTTGTAATGGCATATTGCTGCAGGGTGCTCAAAGGCAGAACAATCCTTTCACGCATTTGAATCGATAATTGCTCCACCGGATAATCAGCCATCAATTCATTCTTAGCAGTTAATCTAAAAAGATATCGTTGGGTGAGCTCAAATTCATCATATATCATCGTCCAAATTTCCCCGTAAACAGGATGTTTGGAAAAGTGCTCTGTAAGCGGGAAAAAACATTTCTTCATTGCCATCTCACAGTTGTCAATAAGCGTTTTGAAAAACGTGGAGTTATCATACAAATGTTTCACGTCCGCCCATTTCTTTTTCTTATCGAGTGCCTGGAGTGCAGTTCCAACACCATAATAGCCAGTTACATTTTGCTTTAGCTGGCTCCAGGATCCTACGTATGGGATCGCGCGAAGATCAGCAAACTCGAGCCTTGCAGAGCTATTTCTTTTAGAAGGGCGGCTTGCAATATTTGTTTCGCTGTAAAAACGAAGGGGGCTTAAATCGTTCAGGTATCGCAAAAAATTGGGATGGTTTTTTAAGGTAGAATAGGAGGTATAACTTTCAATGGCCAATTCCTCCAACAATTTTTCTTCGTCCTGCAAGAGCGTAACTTCTTTTGAAGAAAAAAGCTCGTTTGCAATGCCGGCATGCACCAATTGTTCCATGTTATATTGTGCAGAGTCGATAGTCCCAAAATTAGAGCTAACTGTTTGCCCCTGTATGGTCAATTGTATTTCTTTGTTAGCGATATTTTTGCCCATAGAGGCATAGAACTTATGTGTTTTACCACCGCCGCGTGCCGGCGGGCCTCCGCGGCCATCAAAGAAGACTACATTAATGCCATTTTTACGGGAAATGGTTGTAAGCTCCTCCTTTGCTTTATAAATGCTCCAGTTCGCCATCAGGTATCCGCCGTCCTTTGTGCCATCACTAAAACCAAGCATGATGGTTTGTTTGTTGCCCCTCATTTGCAGGTGAGCCTGGTACACTTTATTCTCATATAATTCCTTCATTATTGCGCAGGCGTTTTGCAAATCTTCCACCGTTTCAAACAATGGCACAATGTCAATAGGCATCCCGTTTTTCTTCCAACCGCCCAATAAAAATAACGCATATACTTCCCAGATATTCAGCGCGCTATTGGTGTGGCTGATTATATAGCGGTTGCAACCCTGCTCCCCATTCATTA
>DATMMJ010000306.1:0-5855 GCA_035569795.1 Puia sp.
ATCACAATGGGTATAAGTTGCCAGTTGTGTGAACCACTGATTTTATCCGATTGTTCTGATTTTTTAGTTTTTGGTACCAGTTAGGTGGTATCAAATGAAATAGGTGTTTACTTTCTAAATCTATAGCAAATTCTTAATCCCAAAGTCAAATTGGGGGCTATGCTTGCGCCTGCATCCGCATCAATTTGCTGTCTGATTGCATCAATATTAGGATCTATTGGGCGTTCCATAACGTCGGTATTTTTATTATACTCTTTATTGATTGTACTAATGCTTCTAAACCGTATACCAAGGCCGCCGTACACATCAATTCCAATTTGTTTTGAACGATAGAGTTGATACCCGCAAATGAGGTTAATACCGAAAATATTTTTTTTCGCTCCAAATGCGTCAGTCTTTGTAACGGTGTCTTTTTGAGTATGGTATCTTATTTCTGTATTGTGCAAGTCTCGTGTGAAAAAAACATTAGCTGCAAAATACAACCCGTCTAGTGCCGATTTATTTCTATTTTGAAGATAATACCTGATTTCAGTCTTTAGTTTAAATCCATTTGAAGCAATAAAATTTGTGTCCGCATTTTCGTAATAACTCTTCCTGTACTTTATTCCGGCCTCAGTATACCAAGTTATTTTCCTGGATAGTTTAAATTCAAAACCTCCTTGTATTGTCGGGAAACTTGGTTCGTCAAATAGCGCAAGCGGGCATAGCTTTATGGAGAAATTTTCTTTTTGGCAATAGGCATTTTGAGAAAATAATAATAACAAAAAAGCAGCCAGAAGTTTCATGGGGAAATTATTCTTTTCCTTTTGTCTAATGTAAACAACTCTTGCCCTTTCAGATTAAGAAGAATATTTTAATAACAAAATTTTATGAGGGTTTTTTGTCACAGATGTCCTTACAGATTTTCAGAGACCAGAGAAAAATGTTATGCGCCATTTTCTCAGAGGGGTTTTTATAACTCCGCTTTTTTCATATAAAGCACATGAGTCTTCAGCCTGCTCTCATCAACGCAAGGATGCTCAAAGTCTTTAACATAGTCCATCCCGATTTTTTTCATCACGTTTATTGACTTTAAGTTCAGCGCAGAAGCAAACGACAGGATTTCGCCCAATTTTAATTGATTAAAGCCATAATCAAGACAACTAGTGGCGGCTTCGGTTGCGTATCCGTAACCCCAGTAGGCAGGGGCTAAGCGCCAGCCAATCTCAACACATGGCGTGAAATCTATTGCAAATCGCGGAATGGATAAACCCACAAAACCGATGAACTCTTTTGTCTGCTTGAGTTCTGCGGCCCATAACCCCAAATTGTTTTCCGCAATAGTCCTTTTATTCCTTTCGATCATTGCCAGCGTTTCTTCCCTTAATTGCAGCGCGGGAAAAAATTCCATCACGGTATCATCCATATTCATTTCTATAAATAGCGAGGTGTCTGAATCTTTCCAGTTGCGTAGACCAAGCCTAGGAGTTTGGATGATATACACCTTGTAAATAGTCAGGCCCCGAAGGTTTGGATATTCAGGGCCCAATGAAATTATTCTTATTTTCCTTCTTAAAGTTTTTTCTCGCTCACCCAAAGAATGCCGCCAAGTATATGCTTCAGATAATTTGGGTCCGCAAAGGATTCATCGGTGTGGCCAAGCTCCGTGTAGAATGAACGCCCACCCTCATATTCGTGGTACCATGCCATGGGATGGTTCTTTCCGTTCTCGCCGCCTTTGTACGATTTCTCGTCGATATTTATGAGCACGGTAATATCCGGATTCAGGTATTTGAAATTGTATAATTCATCAAACCGCTCCCACACATCGGGCAAATGTTTTGTGGAAAGATGATCTTTATTTACTACCATAAACTTTGCCGTTTGTTGTTTTGGATGAGACTTAAAATATCCGCCCACCAAATCCCCATACCATTGCCAATTGTATTCACAGTCTGTTGCCGCATGGATACCAACGAAGCCGCCACCGCTGTTAATGTATTGCTTGAGTGCATTTTCCTCATTGGGACCAAACACCTTGCCCGTAGTGCTTAAAAAGATGACAGCAGAATATTTTCTTAAATTATCGATATTAAACGATGTGGAATCTTCCGTTGCATCCACATCAAAATCATTTTCCAAACCTAATTTTTTTATTGCATCAATGCCTACAGGTATGCTGCCATGGCGGTATCCATTTGTTTTAGAGAATATCAGCACACGCGTCTTTTCTAATCTAGGTTTTGCGCTGAGCAGGAAAATACAAAATGCAGTAAGTGCAATAGCAGCTGTGCATTTGATAACGACTGAAGTTTTCATTGATGCCAAATTTATTTAGACGCCCAAAGACGGCTTGTACCGCAACCCGGTCATGCTGCTACAAATTCTTTATTTTTATGTTTCTGAACCAAACCTCATTTCCATGATCCTGCAAATCAATTCTTCCGGTTTTAAAAGTGGCGAATTCAGGCCACTGTTTAAATTTGCTTCCTGCTACTAGTGTTTTCCATGCATCATCCCATAGCGTTGTGTGCACCACATTATAGCCATTGAGGAATAATTTCAGGTCTCCATTGTTTACAATAATCTCCACCTGGTTCCACTCGCCCACCGGTTTAACGGTTTCTTTTTCGCAGGCAATCAAATCATACAAATCCCCTGCTCGATGTTTTTTTATTTTTCCATCCGGATGCCCGTCATTATCCAGCACCTGCATTTCCATGCCGGTATGATAAGATGCCTCATATTTGGGATCCTCTTTTACGAGAAATATAATGCCGGAGTTTCCTTTGGGTGATATTTTCCATTCTGCTTTCAGATCAAAATTGCTGTATTCTTTGGCGGTGACAATATCACCGCCATCTTTGGATGCAGGATTTAAATGCAATGTACCATCATCTACCTGCCAGGCGCTGCCCGCTTTGTCTTTATTGTAGGTATGCCAGCCGTTGGTTGTTTTCCCATCGAACAAGGATACCCACCCATCATTTTTTTCCACGTCAGTAAGTGCAAATGGTTGAAGGCTATTTTTCACTGTCAGCTTTTTTTCAGAGAAATCTGTTGCAGCCATTGTAAAAATGGCAATCGTAGCAAGCAATAAATATTTCATGCAAATAACTATTTGAGTGTGAGAATGTATTTCACCATTTCTCTGACATCAGCTTCTTTTAATGCCGGATGCGGTGTCATCGGTAGGGCGCCCCATACGCCCGTGCCACCGCTGATAATTTTTTTCACGAGCCTGTCAACCGTGGAATCGGCAGCAGGCGCATATTTTGCAGCCACTTCACTGTATGCAGGGCCGATAACAGCTCCAGCAGAAGCTTTTTGAAGGCGGTGGCAGGTGGTGCAGTCGCTGGAACCAATTAGCTCCAGTGCTTTTTCACCGCCGGCGTTTAATGTTGTGCTTGCTGGGGGAGTTGAAGCAGCCGTATCTTTTGTATCAGTAGCTTTTGCTCCATTATTGTTTCCGCAACCAAAAGCAAATGCAGCACAAGCGATGATAATAATTGTTTTTTTCATAAACTGAAATAAAATGAAAGTTGAGAATGGATAATAAAATTTTGAAATGAGCAGCTAAATTACGACAAACCTAAGACCCTGCGGTTAAATTTTTCGTCGCTTCCTGTCCCGGCAAAATCATCAAACGCTTTTTCTGTTGTCCGGATGATGTGGTTCTTTATGAATACCGATCCTTCTTTTGCTCCATCTTCAGGATGCTTGATGCAGCATTCCCATTCAAGCACGGCCCATCCCTTGAAATCGTAAGCAGTAAGTTTACTGAATATAGATTTGAAATCAACCTGCCCGTCGCCCAAAGAGCGGAAGCGGCCAGCACGGTCAATCCAGTTTTGATAGCCACCATACACCCCTTGCTTACCAGTTGGGTTAAACTCAGCATCCTTTACATGGAACATTTTTATGCGCTCATGGTAAAAATCAATGTAAGAAAGATAATCCAGGCATTGCAAAACAAAATGCGATGGATCGAAAAGCAGACAGGCTCTTGGATGATTGTGGGTGTGCTGCAAAAACATTTCGTACGTGATGCCATCATGCAAATCTTCACCAGGATGTATTTCGTAACAAAGATCCACGCCATATTCGTCAAAGTAATTCAATATGGGTAGCCATCGAGTGGCAAGTTCTTTAAAGCCTGTCTCCACAAGGCCTGCGGGCCGTTGCGGCCATGGATACATGTTAGGCCATAACAAGGCGCCACTGAACGTAGCATGGGCGTCCAATCCTAAATTCCGAGACGCATTCGCTGCATAGCGTAATTGCTGGATTGCCCATTCCGTTCTTGCCTTGGGATTGTTGCGAACGGATTCAGGTGCGAAGCCATCGAACATGGCATCATATGCTGGGTGCACCGCAACCAACTGTCCCTGTAAATGAGTGGAGAGCTCCGTAATCTGCAAGCCAGCGTCACTAACGATGCCTCTGATATCATCAGCATAGGTTTTGCTTTCGGCTGCCTTTTGAAGATCAATACAGCGGCCATCCCACGAAGGGATCTGCACACCGGCGAACCCCAGGCTTTTTGCCCATTTACAAATAGATTGCAACGAATTGAAAGGCGCAGCATCGCCCATGAACTGCGCTAAAAAAATCCCTGGGCCTTTTATAGTTTGCATAAGTTTATTTTAATTCTTCATCAATCTGGTTTATTATTTCATTGCACTTGTTAATGGCTAAAATATATGACTGGATATTCCCGGAAATAATATTTCCACGATAAATCCCCATCCGAAATTCAGTTGTGCGTAGAATATCTCGCAGGTTAATAATGTTGTTGGCAGTATCTAATTTTGCACGTGTATCGATTAAAGAACCAACCCTGTTTTCAATATAATTTGTAAAGGCATTGTTGCCTGACGCAATAGTTGGATAAATCTCCTGGTACAAGTTAATGGTATTTTCGAGCAGCTTTTTATTTTCAATAATATCAAGTTTTCCGCTACTTTTCAGTGCTTCAAATCTGCTTGTACGTGATTGCTTGTGCACGGTTGCAAAAAGTATCCAATAATAATTATTCAGGCTATCAGTGCTCAATGTATTGCCAGCACCAACTTTACGAAAGTAGGAAAGGCCTTTCAAGATAATTTGATATGCAGCAGTATCGCCTTTCATTTCTTTAAGATCGGACTGCAAATCCGTTTTCAGGCCAGTTAAAAACTCCTTCTCTTGTTTACGGTCCTTCAAGCTTTCACTCCAGTTATGGAACCAGATGGAAACACTTACTGCAAAAATAATAATGAGTATCTCAACTAAAATTTCTTTCAGCTTATGCTTCCAGGTTTTATCCTTACTGCCCAAAGTATCGTAAAGGGCCTTGCTATGCTTTATGATCTCATCTTCTGCCATTTAGTAAAGGAATTTACAAGTAATAGGCTCAGACAATATATTCAGTCCATTTCTTGTCGCTGTGGGAAGATGCCACCACATTATCAATAAAAGCCATTCCGCGTATTCCGTCTTCAACGCCAGGAAAATCCAGTATTTCTTTGGAAGGAATAGTGCCATCTATTTTTGCTGAAAGTGTAAGCGCAAAGTTTCTGTAAATATTCCCGAAAGCTTCCAAATACCCTTCTGGATGGCCGCCCGGGGTTCGGCAATTGTGTGTAGCATAGCTTGATAAGCGATCACCATAATTTCCTCCTGCGCGCAAAATTTGTGCGGGCTGCTCAAGCCATTTTACCAGCAGGGTATTTGGCTCGTGCTGCGCCCATTCCAGCCCGCCCTTCTCGCCATAGACGCGAATCTTCAAGGCGTTCTCTTCACCTGCTGCAACCTGGGAAGCCATAAGCACGCCCGCGGCACCATTATCAAATTTCAAAAGTACATTGCCATCATCATCAAGTGCCCTGCTTTGG
>DATMMJ010000307.1:0-2840 GCA_035569795.1 Puia sp.
ATTAAAAACTTTGTGCAGCAATCGATGTCTGCATTCGGCAGGATTGATATACTGGTCAACAATGCAGGCGGCCCACCTTTCGGAAAATTTGAATCATTCGATGATGCTGCATGGCACACGGCGTTCGAGCTTAATCTGATGAGCGCCGTCAGGCTGAGCAGGCTCACCGTGCCCTATATGCGTAAAACCGGAAGCGGCAGAATTATCAACATTGTCAGTCTTTCTGTTAAAACCTTCCTTGAGAATTCTGTGCTATCTACCAGCATCAGGATGGGAGTTGTCGGCATGGCAAAAATGTTGTCCAATGAGTTGGGGCCAGACAATATAACCGTCAATAATGTTGCTCCAGGGACAATTCTGACTGACCGCATCAGAGAAACTTTGCTTAGAAATATTCCGAAAGGCAAAACCGAAAGTGATGTCCTGGCAGACAGAGCAAAAGAAATCCCTTTGAGAAGAATTGGCAGACCGGAAGAGTTGGCTGCCCTGGTGGCTTTCCTTGCCTCACCGCTAGCCGGCTATATTACAGGTGCCACCATACAAGTGGATGGCGGAGCAGTCAGAGCTCCTTATTGATAAAATGTATTAAATTGAAATTTTGTTTATGCAACAGCTTAACGCAATGTGATTGATTCCTTTGCGCCCCCAAGAGATACCTACAGATAGATCCGCAATTATTTTTGCATCTATGATGCAATCAATAATGGGACTAAAAAGTTTTCGTATTGTAACTTCGCAGCCTTATTAATTTATATATGGATCACGCCCACGGTCATGGCGACGGCCATCATCACCATCATCATAGCGTCGATATTAAGCAAGTCAACCGCGCTTTTGTTATCGGCATCGCCTTGAATTTTTTGTTTGTCGTGATAGAAGTGATTGCTGGGTTGTCCATTCATTCTTTATCATTGTTATCAGACGCAGGCCACAACCTGGGGGATGTTGCCAGTTTGTCCATGTCACTGATTGCATTGCGCCTGATGAAAGTGAAAGCGAATGATAAGTATACCTATGGTTATAAGAAGACAACCATTCTCGTTGCGTTATTAAATGCTGCGATACTGCTTGTGTCAATTGGCGCCATCGGCTATGAAGCGGTCCACAAGCTTTTCTCACCGGAACCATTGCCTGGGAAAACCATTTCCATTGTAGCCGCGATTGGCATTGCTATTAACACCATTACAGCCCTTCTTTTTTTCCGCAATAAAGACAGCGACCTGAATGTAAGAAGCGCTTTTATTCATTTGTTGAGTGATGCGATTGTTTCGGCGGGATTGGTAGTCGGAGGAATTGTTATTTTTTACACCCGACTGTTTTGGATTGATGCTTTGCTGAGCCTGGTTATTGCCGCAGTGATCTTGTTGAGCACCTGGCGATTGCTTAAAGACAGCTTGCGCCTGTCGTTGGACGGCGTCCCTGAAAATATTGACATGACTAAAGTAAAAGAAAACATAAGCAAGATCAATGGCATAAAGAATTTCCACCATATACATGTATGGGCGCTCAGTACAACGGAGAATGCCCTCACGGGGCATATTGTGGTGACGAAAGAAACGGATATGGGCACGATTGAAAACATAAAACATAAGGCAAAGCATGCACTTGAACATCTCAATATCAATCATGCAACCCTTGAAGTGGAAATGGAAAATACCCCCTGTGATGAGCCTGATTGCTGAATTAAAGACCTGTCAGCTCAATGGTTTAATAATTGCTTTACTTGGTTTTCTAATGCTCTGCCAACAATATTGATGGAGCGGATGATCCCATTTTCATCTATTAAAAAAGATGCAGGTATTGCATCAACAAAGTAACCGCTTGCAGCGGATGAATAATATCCTTTGTCATCAATAAGTTGTATCCAGGATAGCTTATCTCTTTCAACCGCCTTCCTCCATTCGTAATCGCTTGCATCAAAAGACACGCCAATAATTTCCAACCCTTGCGGATGGAATTTTTTATAAAATTTTACCAAATGTGGATTGTTGCTTCTGCAAGGCCCGCACCAACTTGCCCAAAAATCAATCAGTACCACTTTAGCTTTGACCGAAGAGAGGCTGACTATTTTCCCGTCGATGTCATGGAGGGTTATTTCAGGGGCAGGATCATTAACTTTTAGCTGGCTGAAAGCAGCTGTTGCGAAAAGCATCAATAAAATTGCAATAGAGCAAGATTTCATTTGCAGCAATCTTTTTTTGTGAATAAAGATTGGATCAATTTCAATATTGAATGCAGCACACGAGACATTTTTTTGTATGAAATTTCGCCTTATCATAAACGAGGGAGCAAAGGTAAAATTTTCTCAGACGGGAAAAATATCGGCAAAGCTTTTGAAAGTTAATTTACAAAAGACCAGAAAATACCCACATTTACCTGCAAACCTGCAAAAGGAGTATTCGGTGCGACAAAATTGTATTTCGTAAATCCGAACCCATTTGGCCCAATCTGGGCCGTATTGAGGTTTTCCGCTCTCACATATGCTGTAAAACCGCGGATCCGGAAATGCACATACAAACTTATATCTGGCAGATGTTGTTTTATCGTTGTGTCATTTTGCACAAAAAACTGGCCAGTCACGGGAGAATAATTATCTGCTTTGTACCCGGTATAGTAACGCGCTTCCAGGCCAAAAGCAAGATTAAGATTTCTGAAGCCAAAATTTCCTTCATAGCCAAACTGATTACGTGTAAGGATAGACGGTAAATTGACCGGTGCCGGACCTGCTTTTTGCTGAAACACAACAGAAGTGTGCCATTTCCAATGTTTATGCAGCGTGAAGATTTTTTCTGCGCTAATCTGTAGGATATTAAAAAGCGTTGACTGTTGTTCAGCTACGT
>DATMMJ010000308.1:0-4291 GCA_035569795.1 Puia sp.
ACATTTTTTTTTTTTTGGAATGTAAAAATTAGGACGCAAAAAATCAGGAATAAAACTACAAAAGTCGGAGATAAAAACTTCGCAAGGATTGCCGGAAATGCGTTCCAATTAAAGAGGGGAAAAATAATAACTGGATCACTAAACCACACTTGCATAAAAGTGACGCAATTCTAACATTAACAAGGAGATGCGCCAAATGTCTCAAAAAAATCATACCAGCCAGGGTTCATTCAGTCTCCTGAAACGAATCCACTTCCTGCTGGAGGACATGGCCAGCTGATGTTAGCCATTCAGGTAATCCCTCACCTGAAATTTTCCAGCCGCCCCCATCATTGATAAACAGAAAAACCAGTCGTTTGCCGCGCTCATCGCTAACATCAACAGAATATGTTGGTGTATCGGTGTTATTCAATTTTAAAAAGTTGAATTCCTTTATCCGACCACCTGCTTTTATATGTTTTGAAAATTGAACCTGCTTTTGAAAAATCATTGGAGTCTTGAATTTGATAAACACAGCAATTCCTTTACCAAAAAAATGCCAATTGTGACAAATACCTCATTAATAACAAAAAATTATTCAATTAAATTATAGTGTGGCCTAGATAACAAAGCGTTAAATCGCTCAAAATGCATTAATTGTTTCGTTTTCCCTTTTCCTTCAGCTTCCTATTATACCTTATGACAGACCAGTATTCATTTCCATAAGACACTAATATTTCAGAGCTGGCAGGAATATTTTTTTTTGCTTGAATAAATACGCGCAGGCCTTCAGTAACAACGTACTCGCAATTATTGCGGATGCCTTTTTTTTTCACAAGCCCTTGGGCATCATTTGCATATCTAGCCAGCATTTTTTTATTGGCTGATGCATCGATAACATGCGAGCGCTTTACATAATAAATGTAACTATTTCGCCCTTCATCGTGAACCACATCTTTCCATGTAGTGTTTTTCCCTTTATATTCTGTTATCAGTGTGCCTTTTGATATTGATATTCTTGTATAGAGCCCTTTCCCCGCTCCAGGTATTCTGGATCTTTTTATTATCAAATGTTTTTCCAATAAAGTCATTCCTGCAAAGTATGAAAAAGAAATGAAGTACTATTTCATGTGCCTTGTTAAGGGTGGATAGCCAGCAGCGAATACTTCTTACGCTAAAGTCGCTGAACATCAACTAAGTTCTTGTTACGGTAATGCAAACGCCACATACGTGCCCCCGGAACGCTTTTCTAACTTGCCGCCTCCACAAGCAATCACAATGAATTGTTTGCCATCTACTTCATATACGGACGGAGTTGCAAAACCTGCAGCAGGTAGATCCGTTTCCCATAAAAGCTGCCCCGATCTTTTGTTATATGCTCTGAATTTGGCGTCACTTGTCGCCGCAATAAATAATAGGCCGCCGGCTGTCAAGGCAGGCCCTCCATAATTTTCCGTACCCGAATGTATGCCTCTTGCTTTTAGTTCTGGATAATCCCCCAGCGTATCTTTCCAAACCAACTGGCCAGTGTTCAGATCAATCGCATTCAAGGTGCCCCAGGGCGGCATCACTGCAGGATAGCCTTCTTTCGTTAAGAATTTAGTATAGCCAGTTCCGATGTAAGGCAATTTATACCATTCATCTACGGGGATTGCGGGCGGAAGAAATTTTTCTTTTTGTTTACTTTTTTCATCCAGTATAAAAGAAGCGAGCGCTTTCTTTTCGCTTTCAGAAAGTTGGTTCAAAGAAGGCATCATCCTTCTGCCCCTGGAAACAAGCTGCAGGAATTGTTCTTCAGTATATTTTTTCTCTGCTCCTATTAGCGAAGGATAATTGCCGCTTCCCTGTCTTTGTGCGCCATGGCATGCAATACATGTTTCAGAATACAACCTTTGTCCTGCCTGGATATTTGTTTCATTTGCATCCGCTTTACTTTTTACATCAACCATGGTCAGCACCCATGGCATTTCATTCGCGTTCACATACATGATGCCGGTGGAAGGATCAAGTGCAGGTCCACCCCATTCAGCACCGCCGTCATAGCCTGGAAAAATAACCGTGCCCTCTTTAGACGGCGGATTGAACATTAACCCGGTTTTGTAAGATGACAGTCTGGTTTTTATTTCCTTATAAGAGGAATCCGGGACTATCGTATTCAAATCTTTTTCGTTCAAGGTTTGCCTCACAAAAGGCAATGGCAATGATGGCCACGGTTGTGTTGGCGCAGGTTTTTCACCAACCAACGATGTTTGTACAGGCACCTGCTTTTCTTCAATCGGATAGATCGGCTTGCCCGTTGTTCTCTCAAACAAGAAGACAAAGCCGGACTTTGTTGGCTGAGCAACAATCTCGATTGGTTTGCCGTCTCTTTTAATAGTGCCTAATGCCGGCGCGGTAGAGAGATCACGGTCCCACATATCATGATGCACTGTTTGAAAATGCCAGATACGCTTGCCCGTTAAAGCGTCAAGGGCCAGCAAACTATTTGCAAAAAGGTTATTGCCTAGTCTTTTGCCCCCATAAAAATCATATGAAGCAGAGCCAATGGGCACGTAAACAATACCTTTTTCTTCATCCATACTGAAACCAGACCAGTCATTGGCGCCGCCAATATGCATGTACGCTTCTTTATTATCCCAGCTTTCGTATCCAGCTTCTCCTGGTTGGGGAATGGTGTGAAATATCCACCTGATTTTTCCCGTATGCACATCAAATGCTCTGATGTGGCCTGGAGCTGCAGCGGCTTCTTCAGACACTCGTGTCCCAACAATAATTAGGTCTTTATAAATGATTCCGGGCGTCGTTGATGAGACGTATAAGTCTTTTACGTCCCTACCCAGATCGTTGTGCAGATCAATTTTTCCGCCATCGCCAAAGGATGAGATAGGCTTTCCCGTTAATGCATCAATGCAATATAATTTTGACGCAACGGAATAAAATAACCGACGATCCTCTTTACCGTCACTATAGTAAGCAACACCCCGGCAAATATTCATTACAAAATAACCATTTCCTCTTGCTTCGACCTCATTTGCCGGATCGAATGACCATTTTTGCTTTCCGGTTGCAGCATCCAGTGCAAACAGCTTTAGCCTTGGAGACACACCATATAACGTATTTTCAATAATTACCGCGTTTGCCTGTATCTGGGTCATCTTATCGGAGTCATCCGTATGATAAACCCACGCAACTTTTAATCGTTCCACATTATTCGTATCTATCTCGGTTAAAGAAGAAAAGTGGTTGTTCTCTTTATTGCCTCCATAAACCCCCCATCCTGTATATTTTTTTTCATTTAAAGAGTGGCAGGACGCAAAAATTGCAATGCATCCAGTCATGGCAATAGCAAAAATTATTTTTTTCATAAATTATTTTGATAATTAATTACAGTAGCATTTCGAATCATTGAGTATCCAACATAAATGTGAAATAAATGTAACTGTTTTTTATCTAGTGTAAAGAATAAAACCACATACTATATTCAATTGCATGATCTGTCCAATGTATGGGCCACCAAATCGATTGAAGATATTATTTAGGCGTGATAAACTGAACCAATTTTTTTTTCTCCATAAAGCCCATCCCCGGGCTGTTTTCAATAAAAAGTTAATTTTTAAAAATCCAGGCCAATCTTCTTTTCGTAGTTATATAAGTCTGCACAATCCTGTCATTATCTCCTACCCTCATAAAAAAACAATTACAATCCAGATTCCAAATGGAAATAAAAACCTATTGCAATTTTACTTCATGATTTTTCACATTAAAACTACAGCAATGAAACAAAACGCCATTTCCAAAGGGCGGGCAGGATTCGTTATTGCTTTTGTATGCCTTGTTGGCATTTCTGCAATGCTCACGTCCTCCAGCCATCGCGAAGCTCCGCTTATTGCCAATGACCCATTGGCCGACAACACAGACCTGTATGCATTCAGAAGCCCTGACAATCCCGACAAGATTACGATCATCGCCAATTATATCCCCGCCGAGCTTCCATTCGGAGGGCCAAACTATTATACTTTTGGCGAAGACATAAGGTATGAGATCCATGTTGACAATAATATAAAGACACCGGGTGATGATATTGTTTATCGTTTCACATTCCATCAGCAAAATGAAGACCCGACCACTTTTTTCAACATCCGTTTAGGCAAGCAAAATCTCAAAACGACGTATCACTGCGAGAGAAGCACCAATGGCGGCAGCACTTTTTATACCATTGTGACGCACGGAGTTGTGCCTCCCAATAACATCGGGCCGCGCTCTATAAGTTCACCCGTAGGCTTGAATACCGATTACAACACATTGATAAGCC
>DATMMJ010000309.1:0-3277 GCA_035569795.1 Puia sp.
TGCCGAGGCTTTTGGGAAAGTAGGTAAAGAAGGTGTTATCACCGTGGAAGAAGCCAAAGGCACTGACACTACAGTGGATGTAGTTGAAGGCATGCAGTTCGATCGTGGCTATATATCTCCCTATTTTGTCACCAACAGTGAAAAAATGGAAGCTGAATTGCAGAATCCTTACATATTAATATATGATAAGAAAATCTCTGCAATGAAAGACATTCTGCACATATTGGAGAAAGTTGCTCAAAGCGGCCGCCCGCTATTGATCATTGCTGAGGATCTGGAAGGTGAAGCGCTGGCAACATTGGTAGTAAATAAATTGCGTGGCACAATCAAAGTAGCTGCTGTTAAGGCTCCGGGCTTTGGTGACCGCAGAAAGGAAATGCTGGAAGACATTGCCAAATTGACAAAAGGCACGGTCATCAGCGAAGAACAAGGTTATAAATTAGAAGGCGCGACCATCGAATCACTGGGTCAGGCTGCTTCGGTAACCATTGACAAAGACAACACAACCGTTGTCGGCGGCAAAGGTAAAAAAGAAGAAATCACTGCCCGTGTTAATCAGATCAAAGCGCAGATTGAAACAACAACTTCTGATTACGATAAGGAAAAATTGCAGGAACGTCTTGCTAAATTAAGCGGTGGTGTTGCTGTATTATATATTGGCGCAGCGACTGAAATGGAAATGAAAGAAAAGAAAGATCGTGTGGATGATGCATTGCACGCAACTCGTGCAGCAGTCGAAGAAGGCATCGTGCCAGGTGGCGGGGTTGCTTATATCCGTGCAATAGAGGCTTTGGAAAAACTAAAAGGCTCAAACGAAGATGAAACGACCGGGATCGCTATCATCAAGCGCGCCTTGGAAGAACCCATTCGCCAGATTGTGGTGAATAGTGGCATCGAAGGCTCTATTGTAGTGCAAAAAGTGAAAGAAGGTAAAGCGGACTACGGCTTCAACGCACGTACGGAAGTGTTTGAAAACCTTTTGAAAGCAGGTGTAATTGACCCGACTAAGGTCACTCGTATCGCTTTAGAAAATGCTGCTTCCATTGCAGGTATGTTGCTCACAACGGAATGTGTGGTCGCAGACAGACCGAAGAAAGAAGAAGCACACGCACATCCGGGTGGCGCGCCAGGTATGGGTGGAATGGATTATTAATCAGTTATCCCTTGGCATTCAACAGCCAACATGGTTGCAGAATGCTGAAAATACAAGTCCCGCTAGCAAGAAAAGCAGCGGGACTTTCTTTTGTGTGCTGGTTCCACTGCTTATTTTGTGGCTATTTATTTGATGCCTCAGGGAGACTGCCGCTACTGCACCTCATCGTAGCCCAATATTAGGCTTTTCGTTCTTAATTGGTAAATTGAACAACGGCGGTGTCCATCGAAAGCCTGTTTCACCTTCCTTCTGGGGTAAACGATAAACCCATACTATTGATAAGGTTAAAGTATCGGATGTCCCTTCAATTTATTTCCTAACTTCCATAAAATTTAGCTGTATGAAAAAAATATTTTTCATTCTGTTAATGTCAGTAGGTATTTTTTCTTTTGCGCAAAATAAAATCACTGCAATCAAAGCAGGCAAATTAATTGATACTGAAAATGGAAAGGTATTGATCAATCAGATCATCCTTATTGACAGTGACACGATACAGGCAGTGGGCGGCAACCTTTCTATCCCTGCAGGTGCAACAGTGATAGACCTCTCCAAAGCTACGGTGCTGCCTGGTTTAATTGATTGCCACACACATATCACTGCCCAGCCAAGCGGCGATTACTATGGTGACATTTTTCGCAAAACTCCAGTTGACTATGCAATTACTGCGCATATTTATTCAAAGCGCACACTGGAAGCAGGCTTCACGACTTGCCGGGACTTGGGCTCAAGGGCATTTATAGATGTAGCGTTGCGCAATGCAATCAATGCCGGAGATATTCCTGGTCCGAGATTACAAGTCGCAATATTTTTTATTGGATCGACTGGAAGCCATGGCGATTTCAATGGTTTTTCACCTTATCTTGACTGGATTGAGCCCAAACAAATGACGGGTGTTGCAGATGGTGTGGATGAACTGCGCAAACAGGTTCGCTACAATATTAAGTACGGTGCCGATGTGATCAAATTTGGAGCAAGCGCTGGTGTACTATCAGAAGAGGAAAGTGTTGGAGCACCACAGTTTACGCAGGAAGAAATGAATGCTATAGTGTCAGAAGCAAAATTATGGGGTAAGAAAGCTTGTGCTCATGCGCACGGAACTGAAGCAATCAAAATGGCAGTGAGAGCTGGAGTAGCATCTGTGGAGCATGGATCATTTTTAGATGATCAAGCCATTGCACTGATGATAGAGCACGGCACCTATCTGGATGCGGATATTTACAACGATGAATACATTATGTCAGAATATAAGAGGTTGGGATACCCGGATAAGATTCTGAACAAAGAAAAATTAGTGGGCCAAACACAGCGTGAAAGCTTCCGCAAGGCAGTTCTTGCTGGCGTAAAAATAACTTTCGGCACTGATGCTGGAGTATATCCGCATGGGTGGAATGCAAAGCAATTTAAGTACATGGTAAAATTCGGATTAACTCCAATCAAGGCCATACAAGCCGCCACTGTAAATGCCGCTGATTTATTAGGCTGGACAAAGAAAGTCGGCTCCATTGGAACGGGAAAATATGCAGATATCATTGCCGTAGCAACGAACCCTTTGGATGACATCACTGTCCTGGAAAATGTAAAATTCGTGATGAAAGGGGGTATTATTTATAAAAATGCTTTTTATACTCATGAAGTGCGTTGATAAACTAAACTGCTTGGGTTATCGTATATGCATGGATAAATTGTATGCTATTTCATTCTCGATATATTAAATCGTCATTTTTATTGATCATTTTTGTGGGGATATTCCTTTCATCTTCAAATGCAAACATTCGCCAGATGACAGCCCAAAAAATGGATATCAATGCAAATCAAAATACTTTAAGAACCTTTCTGGCCCTTGGAGATTCTTACACAATCGGGCAATCGGTACTTGAAAGTGAAAGGTACCCTGTACAAACTGTAAAACTGCTCAATGATTCCGGAATTCATTTTTCACCACCAGAAATCATTGCAGCAACGGGGTGGACAACCGAAGATTTGGAAAAATCAATCACGAAGCATCTACCCGGAGATGCTGTGTATGATGTTGTCACTTTATTAATTGGCGTAAATAACCAGTATCAGGGAAAATCACAATCGGAATATAAAGATCAATTTAGGGCGTTGCTTCTAAAGGCAATA
>DATMMJ010000310.1:0-2329 GCA_035569795.1 Puia sp.
ATAGTCGCTTCACCTCCCAATAAAACCTGTTCGATAATGGGCTGGATAATGACCCACAATTCGGGCCAGGCTTGCCCTGCAGGCTTGCCGAGTATTTCAGGATGTTTTTCACGTCGCCGCAAACTGGCGCAATATGCGTCATTATAAAAATAAATTAGTGCTTTCCCCCACAGTAAGAGCATGGGGAATTTGGCATGTACCACAAGACTGAGTGCGGTGTGCAAACTTTGTGGCCACCCTTCAGGTTTGCCAATGGAAGTCTTAGACCAATCCTTTGAGCGGATCAGCGCTCCCATCTCCCCACCGCCTGTAAGGAATTGCGTATTAGTGCCAGGGTATCCCGGGTTCATCAAAATATATTTAACATAAAAGTATGCAGTTTTCCATTTCAGCCTGCAGCAGAAGACCATTTATTGCAACCATATTACCACGATGAATTAGGCAAGTATGCTCTTGACATGCTGCAAGCTCGTCAATTTATAATTTCAGGGTTCAAAAAAGTTGGCTGTGCCACGACAGGAAGCTTGCTGAATGCAATATGTCTCTGCATTTCACTGTGGCGTTCCAGGCTTTTTATGTGTGGTACAGTGAGAACATTGAAAAGAGCAGACCAAATAGCTTCAGATTTTAGAAGGGTTTACAAAGCATGGCCAACTTTGCGCACCGGCTAAGGGTTCGTCATCAGCCAGAAGAGTCGGAAAAGGGAACTCTTTCATGAACCAAATAAAGATTATCAATAACCAGTTTGAATGATGAGCTATCATTTACTATTGGGTATTTTTTTTCTCGAACAGGAACTTTTTCTACAATGTAATTTAATTACCTGCTTAATTAGACACGCTTTGCTGAAAAAAAACCAAAATGAGAATGAAGGTCTGCGGGCTACTGTTATTTCTGCAAAAAAAATATGGATCTCCCGATCCAGTAAAGTACATTTTACTTCCTTTTTTCAATTGCTTCTCCAATGGCCTGGACAAAAAAAGGGTTTTCCTTCGCTCCTGCTGCATACCATTGCAGCTGATGTTCCGTGCCATTTGACGGGGAATGCGCTGCCAGTTTATTAAGAGAGCCTTTCCCGTTTGGAGAAAAATATTCTACTTTATAAAAAGAGTCATAAGGATCGCCTTCGAGTTTGACCTGGCATACATACAGCACGTTTTCAAAATTGAAACTTACTTCAAATTCATCGTAAATATTTTCTTGCTTCATAGAAATAGTTTAGGGTGTTACCAACGCACTATTATAATTATGGAGGAGCGATCCCTTGCTTTAATAAGCAAATCTCTTACCTTTTTTAAAAATCCCTCCAAACAAACAGCTGGTATTTATTAATGCAACGGCAAACAAGGTTGTTGCATTTCTTTTTTCCGAATTCTTTTCTGGCACTTATATGGACTAGGTATAGAACAAAGAAGGATGCTATGGTTCCCTATAAGTTACCTATAAATTTATCCAAGTCGCCTAAATCATAACCATTTCTTTGCAAATTCTGCCGTATATACCTGAATTTGGATTATCTTAATTTTAATATGAATAGTTTTATAAAAAATCAAAAAGCATGGTTTTGAAAAGGACAAATTCTTATTTTGCTTCGGGCATACTCCTTTGTCTTTTATTTGCAATCAATTTTTTTATACTCTGTTGTCCATCCTACGGCCAACAGAATGTCAATCCATCAGATCCGAATCAATATCTGACACTTAAACAATGCATTGATTATGCCTTGCAGCACCAGCCTACGCTGAATCAGTCAGTGATCAATCAATCCATCGCCAAAATAACAAACGCTATAAATCTTTCGGGTTGGTACCCTCAGGTAAATGTTAGTGCCAACGCCACGCACTATATTCAGTTGCCTTCTACTTTTGTGCCCGACACAACAAACCCTTCCGGAGGTCCGGTAAAAACCAAAACCGGCGTTACAAATACGGTCATTCCCGAATTATCAGTAACCCAGGCCATTTTTAGTCCGGGTCTAGTATATTATTCAAAAGTTGCTCCTATATATGTAAAACAGGCTCAGCTGATTACTGACAGCGCAAAAATAAATATTGTTTCTTCCGTTAGTTTGGCGTTTTATAACCTGTTGCTCACTTTGGAACAGATTAAAGTTTTAAGAGAAGATACAGTGCTCTTCTCTCAAAACCTCAGGGACGCTTACCACCAATATTTGGGAGGCATTGTAGATGAAACGGACTATGAACAGGCAAACATCACGCTAAACAATTCAAAAGCACAACTCCGCCAGGCAAACGAGAACATAATTCCGCAATATGCAGCGCTCAAATTATTGATGGGCTATCCGTACCAAAATCAATTCAACGTAAGT
>DATMMJ010000311.1:0-10312 GCA_035569795.1 Puia sp.
GATAGGACAATCGCTTCAGGGGTGTCATCAACAATTAAGTCCACGCCTGTTGCGGCCTCTATGGCACGAATATTTCTTCCTTCCCGGCCAATGATCTGCCCTTTGATCTCGTCGCTTTCTAAGTTAAAAACGGTAATGGAATTTTCAATCGCCTGCTCTGCGGCGGTGCGCTGGATACTTTGAATGATTATTTTTCTTGCTTCTTTATTTGCCTTTTGTTTGGCATCATCAATAATTTCCTGCTGCAGTGCCAAGGCTTGCGTTTGGGCTTCGTGCTTAAGGCTTTCGATAAGTTGTGATTTTGCCTCCTCTGCCGTAAGTGCTGCTATTTTTTCCAGTCGGCGAATATGCTCTTCCTGGTGCTTTTCCAGTTCCGTGCGTTTTTGGCTCACCACTTCAATCTGGCGGTTCAGGTTTTCTTTAATTGTATCGTTTTCCTTTGCTTGTCTTTCGAGGTTTTCCAGTTTTTGGTTAATACTCTGTTCTTTCTGCTTTGTGCGTGTTTCGGAGTCGCTCAATTTCCGGTTTCGTTCAAGGATTTCTTTGTCGTTCTCCGCTTTTAGCTGAACAAATTTTTCTTTTGCTTCGAGAAGTTTTTCTTTTTTTAAGTTTTCGGATGTTGTTTGTGCGTCTGCTATAATTTTTTTTGCCTGTTGTTCGACCTCTTCAATTTTTTGTTTCGCGTTTTTTGCGAAAATCAGCTTACCCGCTACTATGCCTAAAGCAAGGGCAATAACACCAATAATGAGGTATATCACGTTTGAATCCATCTGATCTAAAGTTTAAAAAGTTCGCAATTGTATATTTCTTGTCCAGGCCCATCTTTGCTTGGAAATTAGTTAGCTAGCGAAGATACGGATTTAGAGCTAGGATTCTTAAGGGAGGAAGGAGAAATCATAAAACCTTGTCTAGCTGATGCTCTATCTTTTGCAGGGATTCCTTCAATATTGCATTGAGTTGAGAATGATTATCCAAAGCGGCGGGTAATGTGGCAAACCACAACAAAACCATGGCAATATAATCCTGCATATCCTTTCCGGAGAAATGAGTTTTGAACTCGATAATCTTGTCGTTAATTGTTTTTAAGGTTCTCCTGACCTCCTGTTCGTCTTGCGGGTTTATCTTAATCCGGTAGCTGCGGTCACCCAAAACAATATTTAATGGAATTAAGTCTTGCATATCTGAAATTCTTAGCTTACATTTATCAACATTTTATTCACACGCCTTATCTCTCCTTTCCCGCGAAGACTTCGAAGTTAAGATAAGTTTTAGAATATGATTACCAGTGTCCTGTAATAAAGTTTATGAAATATACCAACTAAACCCTAACTAAATCATGTTACTAAAAATGAAGTCTCCGGTATTCATTGACCGGCTGACCTTTGAACTTGACCATCCTAGCAAGTGCTTGCTCAGGGCGGTCCTGAAAGATGACCAAGGAAGCGTGTGCAGCGCTCTGGAAACCGAAGCAGAAGTTAACCAGCTTGTCTTTAACTGGGGTGGCCTCAACGATTTGCCATATGGGGTGTACACTCTGGAGGTTTCGAGGGGAAATGATAATTCAAAAATGCGACTTGTGAAGCGGGTATGAATTTATTCGTTTAAAAGAGTAATGCATTTGTCTATTTCCTTAACGTATTGGTTAAGGCGTCTTTCGAACGCCTTTTTTTCTTCCCCATGCATTGCTATTTTTGAAGATTGCAGGATTTCGACCTGCTGCAGCAATTGTTCCACCTGCACTGATTTTTGCTGATGAAGTTTTCGTTGCTCCTGTATCTCCTGCTTTAATTTGGTATTTTCTTTTTGCAGCAATTGATGTTGTTGAAGCAATTGCTGCAGTTTATCCTCGATCCGTTTTAGTTGTTCATCCATGTGCGGCATAATTCAAGTTTTTGCGCTCTTTTGTGCTGATTGGAAACATGATCTAAAATTTGGGATCAAACACATATTCAAGATAGCTAATTATTTTCTGATTTCGGCATTCAAATCATTTTCCAGTGCAACCAAGACCTTATTTATCATTTCATCAACTTCTTTATCTGTGAGTGTTTTCTCCTCGTCGATAAAGGTAAAACTTACAGCCATTGATTTTTTATCCGCTCCCAATTTCTCCGATTCAAATATATCAAAGAGCTGCATTCTTTGCAATCTATCAAGCTTTATCCTTTGTACCGCTTTTTCTACCTCTCCATAGTCGAGTGATTTATCCACAACGATCGCGAGGTCTCGATGTACTGGAAGCTGTTTGGGTAATTCCTGGAATACAATATCGCTTTTTTGTATCTGGCTAAGTAAAATATCCCAGTTGAAATCAGCGAACAGAACCTCTTGTTTGATATCAAACAATTTAAGAATGGAGGGGTTGACTATGCCAGTTTCTAAAACGGCTTTACCATCTAGTTTTCCTGTCAGGCCCGTTTTAAGTTTTTTATTTTGCAAGGAATGGAATGATAGATTGTTTACAGAAATCAACTGGCTGATTTTTTCGCAAATTCCTTTGATGAAAAAGAAATCAGCATGCTCCGCTTTTTTCTTCCATGAATCCTCTGCAATATGTCCGGTTACATACAGGCACAAATGGTTTATTTCCCCGTACTGCCCTATGCCATTGGTGCTGTATGTTTTCCCGAATTCAAAAAACTTCAGGTTTTGCATCTTACGGTTAAGATTATAGGAAATTGACTCAAGCCCAGTTTCAAGCAAAGAGGGGCGCATCACGTTTAGCTCGGTGCTTAGATTGTTTATCATCTTCACGGTCCTGTCCAATTCCTCCGGACTGAAATAGGCACTATTGGTGATTGAGTTGGTGAAGACCTCATTGAACCCGTTAGCCATCAGGAAATCCGCAATTTTCTCTTTATAAGAGGCCGAAGTCGTATCAGTTTCAACGGAAGGTGAAATAGTTATTGCAGTGGGTATATTAATGTTATCATATCCGTCAATGCGCATAACCTCTTCCACCACATCCGCAGGAATAGCAATATCGGGTTTATGAAAAGGGGCCGCAACGTGGAGGCCATCTATCCCCTCTTTGATTATCTCAAAGCCAAGACTCAGGAGGATATTTTTTACCGTATCCGGTGAGTAATTTTTGCCGCTTAATTTCTTCAAATAATGATGCGTAAGGGCCACCTCGGCCTTGGTTTTCGGCTCTGGGTATACGTCAACGACCTCAGAAGAGATTTCCCCATTGGCAAATTCTTTGATTAATGATGCTGCTCTTTTTAGCGCCGTCACAGTACCGGAAATGTCCGTTCCTTTTTCAAAATGTATAGCGGCATCCGTGCGTAAACCATGCCTGATTGATGTTTTGCGCACCTCGGCCGGCCGGAACCATGCGCTTTCTAAAAATATATTTTTTGTAGTTTCTTTCACGCCGCTTTGCACGCCCCCGAAAACACCCGCGATGCACATGGCATCTTCAGCGTTGCATATCATCAGGTCTTGGTCGCTGAGTTTTCTTTCTTTTTCATCAAGGGTGATGAACTTGGTTCCCTCAGGAAGATTTTTTATGATTATTTGGCTGCCTTTTATTTCATCGCTGTCAAAGGCATGCAAAGGTTGTCCTGTTTCGTGGAGCACGAAATTGGTGATATCGACGATATTATTAATAGGCCGCACACCAATTGCCTTGAGCCTATCTTGCATCCATTTTGGAGATGCTTTTATCGTAATTCCGGAAATACTTATCCCGGAGTATCGCTGACAAGCCTGTTTATTTTCGATGCTAACGGTTATGGGCAAACCCTGAGAGTTCACCTTGAGGTTTCCGACAGCAGGGATACGCATCTTCCGCTCTTTATTTTCCTTGTGGGTCAAGTAGGCGCATACATCCCTTGCCACGCCCAGGTGGCTCATTGCGTCCATGTGGTTTGGTGTCAGTCCAATCTCAAAAACATAATCCCCATAAGGGGTATAATAGTCTGCGGCTTCGGATCCTATTTTAACATTATCCGGGAGCACGATGATGCCCGAATGGCTTTCACCCAGGCCAATTTCATCTTCAGCGCATATCATTGCGTTGCTTTCAATGCCGCGAATTTTTGCAACCCGGATGGTGAACGGATCGCCTTTTTGCGGATATATTAGAGTGCCAGGTTTTGCTACTACTACTTTCTGTCCAATGGCAACATTTGGCGCGCCACACACAATTTGTATGGGTTCGGTATTGCCAATATTTACTTTGGTCAGTTTTAATTTTTCCCCATTTGGATGTTGGATGGATTCCACTACTTCGCCAATTATTAATCCTTTCAAACTGCCCTTTATTGATTCAAATTTTTCCATGCTCTCCACTTCAAGACCGATCGAGGTAAGGATTTTCGATAGCTGCTCCGGTTCGATCTTTGCAGGAAGATATTCATGAAGCCAATTATAGCTAATCCTCATTTCTTATTTGATATTTTTAGTAAGCTGCAAATATAGTTTTTTAGGAGCAAGCCAAAGTGGATGCGTTAAGTTCAGTTACAGGTTTGCTGATATACCTGTCACTCAAGTATTTCGGTGGGAAAAATTTAAATGTTGATGATAACACGGAATTATACATTAATTACGTTTTAGTTATGTATTAGCTCAATTTTAAAATTTGCTACTTTTGAAAATTAAAATCTCGTTATGAAAAGCTTTTTGATAATTCTGTTATTTATTGGCATTGGATTAGTTTCCTGTGGCCCGACGTATGTAACTGTTCATGATTCTCCTCCCCCAAGGCAGGAGCCTCCGCCGCCGCCACCACAGCCTGCTGAAGAGGAAGTTTCCTATCAGACATTTTATGACGATCTCAGCCCCTACGGTCAGTGGATTGATTATCCAGGCTATGGATATGTTTGGTTGCCAAATGTGGGTTACGGCTTCAAGCCGTATGCTACCAATGGCCATTGGGTCTACAGTGAAGCTGGCTGGGTTTGGGCATCGGATTATAATTGGGGATGGGCCACATTCCATTATGGGCGCTGGTTTAACGATAATTCTTACGGCTGGATGTGGGTCCCCGGCTACGAATGGGCCCCTGCATGGGTTAGCTGGAGGAGGAGTGATGATTATTATGGGTGGGCTCCCTTGAGCCCAGGCATCAGTGTAGGTATTTCTATTTCAAATTATGACCCTCCGCATAATTACTGGTGCTTTGTTCCCCATCAATATGTTACGAGCCCCAGAGTCAATAATTATTACGTGAACGAGACGAAGAATGTGACCATAATCAATAATACCACTGTCATAAATAACAACGTAACCAATATCACCAACAACAACATCACTAATAACCACATTAATAATACCACGGTTAACAATAATGTAAGGAATAATGTATATGCGGCAGGTCCCGACCCAAATGAGATTTCAAGAGAATCAGGAAGTACGCTGAAGCCAGTGGCTATAACAAGCACAAACAAGCCCGGCCAACAGGTAAGTAGTGGCGGGCAGTTAACTCTTTTCAGGCCAAGGGTAAAACCTGCACCCGCAAATACAACAAATTCTGCAAATCCGAATGAGCCGCAACATGCGGCACCGGCACCCGCGAAGGTGCAAACCTTAACCAATATCAGGCCAATCAACAATGGTAACAATGGTTCAAATACCCCGGGTAATAGCAATACTACCACGCAGCCAACAAACAATGAGAAGCCTCTGAATAATAATAGCCCTTTGACAAGGCCAAATAATGGCGCAACCAACCCTCCGGTTAATAATACTGTGCCTCCGGTCAATAGCAGCACAAATAACAATCCCCAAATAAACAGGCCGGTCAACAGTAATCCACCAACTAACAGTAATGCACAACCTAATATTAACCGCCCGAATGACAATCCTCAAATTAATAGACCCATTAATCAGCCACCGTCCAGTGTAAAGCCCGGTGTCCTGGCGAATAGTAATACCAATCAGCCGCAGAATCAGAGTAACGTACCTCCCAACAAGAATAAACAAACCCAACCGCAGAACCCAGGCCAGGCCACCCAACAGCAAGCCAACCCTCAAGTCAAACAAGTGGTTAAGAAGCCGGCACCTGTCAATAAAGATGCTAAGCCAAAAGATAAACCAAAGGACAATAGCAACAAGAATCAACAATAGCCTAGTCTTTGTTGCATAACAAAAACTTTTACTTTGTTTGCAGCCTGCCATCATGGCGGGCTGCACCGTTTTTTGGATAAACTTTTTTTGCTAAAAAGCAATCAACCTTCATTCTGTGGTTGGCGCAACCTGGCAAAATTTTTTGCCTTAAATCTTTTTGCACAGTAGGTGTGAATCTAAACACCAAAAGGAGACAAAACTTTTTTAAATTGTGTAAATACTAGTGACTGTTGTGCATAAGCATTAACATTACGTGGATAACGGTGTGCGTTACGAAAGGAAAAATATACGAAAAGAAAAATTTTTTTGAACCGCTAATTGAGTTTTAATTCGCCCTCCCGATTCTTTGGGATAACATTGGGTTCATTATGCGGTAACAATTTGTTAATACATCGTGACCTAGTCCACGAACCAGGAATAAAGATAATAAGCCGGTTTTTTCATTCAGATCATTAAAACATCCCATACCCAGGAAAACCACAATTTGGAACCACTGGCATTGAATTGCTAGAGTACAGTTTCAAGCGACAGAAGATCAATAATAATCCGAATCCTGGTACAAAATTTTTTTATTTTTTCTGGACTATCAACTAAATGGACTTAACAAACCTGAACAAAGATAGAAAACTGAGGCGCGCCCCTTCTATTGACATGAGCACAATGGTGTATGGGAAAGTACCTCCGCAGGCAAAAGATATCGAAGAAGCGGTACTGGGCGCCATCATGCTGGAGAAAAGTGCTTTTGATACGGTAGTGGAGATTTTGAAGCCCGAATGTTTTTATTTGGACGGGCACCAGAAAATCTATCGAGCGATGCTGGGGTTAGCCCAAAAAAGTCAGCCGATAGATATTTTAACAGTAGTCGAGGAGCTCAGAACCCGCGAAGATCTCGATATCGTGGGAGGCCCGTACTATGTTACCAAGCTCACCAATACAGTGGTTTCTGCCGCAAATATCGAGGCGCATTCCAGGATCATCATGCAGAAATTCATTCAGCGCGAGCTGATACGCATCAGCAGTGAGATTATTGGTGATGCCTACGAAGACAGTACGGACGTATTTGATCTACTCGATGACGCGGAAAGTAAATTGTTCGAAATTACCAACAGCCACCTGCGCAAAAATTTCGACAGTATTGACACCGTGCTTGTAAAAACCATTCAGCGCATTGAGGATCTTCGCAACAAAGAGGAAGATATAACCGGTGTGCCAACAGGTTTTGCATCGCTCGACCACATTACCTACGGCTGGCAGCCCACGGACCTCATCATTCTGGCCGCACGCCCGTCGGTAGGTAAAACTGCCTTTGCATTGAATCTGGCCAAGAATGCTGCATTGCACCCTAAAAAGCCAACGCCTGTTGCTTTTTTTAGTTTGGAAATGAGTGCAAGCCAGCTAGTGCAGCGCATACTTTCTGCGGAAAGTGAAATATGGCTGGAAAAAATTGCCAGGGGCAAACTGGAAGAGCACGAGATGAAACAACTGTATGCAAAGGGAATTCAAAGGCTTGCGCAAGCGCCCATTTACATTGATGATACAGCGGCGCTGAATATATTTGAATTCCGGGCAAAATGCAGGCGATTAAAGAACAAGCACAATGTTGGCCTCATTATCATAGATTACTTGCAATTGATGAGCGGAACAGGGGAGAACCGCAACAGCAACCGCGAACAGGAGATCAGTCGCATATCAAGAGACTTAAAGAGCCTCGCAAAAGAATTGGGTGTTCCAATAATCGCCCTTTCACAGTTAAGCCGGGAAGTAGAGAAAAGAAAAGAAGGTAATAAAATGCCGCAGCTGAGTGACTTGCGTGAATCTGGTGCTATTGAACAGGATGCGGACATGGTGATGTTTTTATACAGGCCGGAATACTACGACATCACATCAAATGAAATGGGTGAGAGCAATAAGGGTGAAACACATGTCCGGATTGCAAAGCATCGGAACGGAACGCTTGAAACGATTAAACTGAGGGCATTGTTGCACATCCAGAAATTCATTGAAGAAACAGGCAGCGATTTTGGAGGCATCGGCCTTCCACAAGGCAACTGGAAACCCGTACCAGTCGAAGATGGTGGCGCTAAATTGTATATTCAGGCGGGTAGCAAAATGAATGATCTTCCGACAGGCGAGGACGATGAAACGCCCTTTTAGATGGAAGCAAAACCCAAGCGATGGAGAATGGGAAAATCATTCTCCATTTTTTATTGCAAACTTATTTTTTCCTGAAAAAAAATCAAGGCAGGTATGCCGCACTTGAATTTTGAATTCAAAGCCAAAACAAATAAGCTAACTGATTTGGAAAATAAATTCCAAGAGCTGCATCCTGAGTTCATTGGAGAAGACCACCAGATTGATACTTATTTTAGCGTTCCCAAAGGACGCTTGAAATTGCGGGAAGGAAATATTGAAAACTCCCTTATATATTATGAAAGAGAAAACACAGCACAGCCGAGGCTTTCCCAAATCACCCTCTATAATCACGTTCCGGGTAAGGGGCTAAAAGAAATTCTTTTTAAGCTCTATGAACTGCAGGCGGTGGTAGATAAAAAGCGTAAAATATATTTCATCGACAACGTAAAATTCCATTTTGACAGGATAAAAGATCTAGGCACTTTCATTGAAGTGGAAGCCATAGATCAAAATGCATCCCTAGGCGTCCAGAAACTGAAAGAACAATGTGAAATATATGGGTCATTTTTTGGTATTCGCAAAGCAGAGTACATCGGCTTATCCTATAGTGATTTAATCATAAAAAGCCAGCAAAAGATCGGGGTAGATCTGCATTAATAAAGAAAATCCTGTTATGCCACTCCCTTTTTTCTTTATTGAAGCAATACCTCAGGACGAAAGTTTTATTCCATTAAATGAACAAACGTCCAGGCATATCGTCCAGGTATTAAGGATGAAGATCGGAGGGCTATTATCACTAACGGATGGAAAAGGTAATTTGCTCACTTGTGAAATCACGGATGAACACAAAAAGAAATGTGTGGTGAAAGTCCAAGAAGCAAAGCACTACTCGCAAAGCCCAAGAACAATATCAATCGCCATTTCATTATTAAAGCACGCCAACCGTTTTGAATGGTTTATTGAAAAAGCAACTGAATTGGGCATTGCAGAAATCATTCCTGCAATTTGCGAGCGAACGGAGAAACAACATTTCCGCAGCGATAGGATGAAAAATATCCTTACCAGCGCGATGTTGCAATCCGAACAGGTTTGGCTGCCGTCGTTAAAAGAGCCAACTCCCCTTAGGGAAATTATTTTGCATGCACATCAATCACAAAAATTTATTGCCCATTGCATGGAGGGTCCAAAAATTTCTTTGGCTGATGCCGTCAATGCATATACTGCTTCTCAAATGATTTTAATTGGCCCGGAAGGAGATTTCACAAGCCAGGAGATCGACGAGGGTTTTAAGAATCATTTTATTCCGGTATCCCTTGGCCAGACAAGATTAAGGACGGAAACTGCAGGAATTGTGGCAGCGGCTATTTTAACAATGCAATAGTTATGATGGCAGCAATTTGGTTTAAAGAGTGATCCCCAAAAAAACGGCGTACAAGCAATTTCTTCTGCGGGGAAGCACCTGAGTCATCAGTAACTAAATAAAAATCAAAGATTTAGGTCAGTCCGCTGCTAAATCAGTAAGAATTTTTCTTACTATACCTGGGCCTTGATAAATAAAACCAGTCCACACCTGCACAAGTGATGCCCCGGCATTTATTTTTTCTTTCGAATCGTTTGCGTCAAAAATTCCACCCGAAGCAATGATCGGAAACGCGCCGTTTGTTTTGTCATGAATATATTTTAGGATTTCAGTGGATTTTAATTTTAGCGGCGCACCGCTTAACCCGCCACTTTGCCCACTGACATCTGAATACCGGTGACTTAGAGCCTCTCTGGAGACAGTAGTATTGGTGGCAACTAGTCCATCTAATTTAATTTCCAGTGCAAGGCTTATCACATCATCTATTTGCTCTTGAGAAAGGTCCGGAGCTATTTTTAGGAGCAAAGGTTTTGGTTTGTCTTGTTGGCTGTTGATTGATTGCAAATTCTCCAGGATTTCTCTTAATGCCTCTTTTTCCTGCAATGCTCTCAGACCGGGCGTGTTGGGGGAGCTCACATTCACAACAAAATAATCCACGCAGTCAACTAATTCTCTAAAACAAATCACATAATCTTTCCACGCATCTTGGTTTGCCGTGATTTTATTTTTGCCAATGTTCCCGCCGAT
>DATMMJ010000312.1:0-3889 GCA_035569795.1 Puia sp.
ATATAAAGGTTTCTCCAAAGAATCATACGTCAAAATCTTCATATCATACTTTGTACGATATGTGCTGTAACTGCTGTTGATCAGGCTGTCTTTCAAAACGGCATTTGTGGGAGCTGCTTTAAACCTACGGAAATTAGAATACAGAAAATCGTTGTCAATATATGCAAGCGCAATGCTGAACAAGCGTTCACTGGATGGGTCCGCCTGCTCAGAAATTGTTTCTGCAGTACGCTCGCGTTGATCAATTTCGATCCTTTTGTTCTCGAAGAAAATAATGCTTGAAATAGAGGCTGAAAAAATAAAAAGCCAGAAAAGAACTTCTGAAACATTCAATCTTAAATTAAGACTTGAGAATAGCTTTCGCTGCATCAACCAAATATAGATAAGCAACCAAATCAGGACGATTACATCCTGAGAAACCTGTCCGGGATCCTTGACCGCAAAAGTGAGCAGCAGGAGGCCAGTAAACGCGATAACAATATAAACAACAAAATTATTTACATCCAATAGGGAACTGATGATATTCAAAAGGATTTGTGTAATAAAAAAATAACTTAGCGCGAGGGTTGCCAGCACAATAAAACCGATGAAACTATACGCAGTCAGGCTGAAGAAATTCGTAACGCTAAAAGATATTCTTGCATCCGCAACAAGGCTTCGCAAGATATTGGAAAATACAAAAGTGATGAACAGTATGGTAACCAGTACAACTATTATACTAGCCCATTTCTTCAATTTATTCCGGAATAGCGGGAACCTATAGTCTCCTATTTCCTGTTTTGCAAATAGTACAATCCAGCAGAGCATCAAGGAATTGATAAGAAGGTCGCCCAGAGAACTGAGCACAAAGCTGGAGCTATAGATTTTGGGATCGAAGAGCTCAAACTGGCGCAGTTTGAATAAACCGGGAAATCGGTACAAAATCGAGCGGAAAAGGGTCGCGACAAAAATCAAAAAAGCGATCCCTTTAGCCGAGCCAAAATTTTCGGAAATGCTTTGCGCAAGATTATGCACCGCTATCAGCAATAATAAGATGCTTATTAAAATAAGAACACGCGAAGTCAAGTTGTTGCTATACACATTGGGGCCCCCTTTTCTAGCAAGGAAAAATAATATATTCCCAAAATAACTTCTTACAGAAAACTCTGTGCGGGTCTGTGTTATATGAAACCGGTTTTCCGCCGCAGGAAAATTCACAAATTCCGGTTTAAAGCCTGATATGGCGATATAATATTGGGAACGCAAGGGAATGATCGCGATTGCAGTAATACGCTTATTGCCGCCTGAGAGCTTTCTTTTCACAAATTCATACTGACCATTTTGAAAAGAAAAAAAGTAATTACCATCCTGCATCTTCAACAAACTGTCCGGTGGGAGCACTTGCTGGGTGTTCCAGAATTTTAATGAGTATACATTGTCTTCTTTTTCATATAAAAGCAAGGTGTATTTTTTCGCTGTCAATCTTGCGAGATCATCCATGCTGCTTTGTTGACTGGCAATGTCCCTAATCAGCGAATCGTCTTTTGTGAGGGTGATAAAATCCTTTTCCCTTTCCTGCAAAAAATCTTGTATTGAGTTACGCCAGTAGGTATCTGTGAAATTGCTTTTTAAAATAAAACTGGTTAAATATCCTGCGATAAGTAACAGGGCTGCAATAAGCAGCAGATAGAAATTTCTCCGCAAAAAATTTTTTAGAAAAGGCTTCAATCTTGCAATTTTTGCTTTTTAATGGAATCCCATATGGCGTCCATTTCAGAAAGACTCATAACATCCAATGATTTGCCCTGAGATAGCGCTTCTTTTTCCATTTGCATGAACCGCGCAATAAATTTTTTATTCGTTCGCTCCAAGGCATTCTCCGCATCAATGCGCAAAAATCGTGCGTAATTGATGAGCGAAAAAACGAGGTCCCCAAACTCTTCTTCCATCTTATTGTCATCTTTCAAGGCAACGGCTTCATGCAATTCCCCCAATTCCTCCTGCACCTTATCCCAAACCTGTTCCGGGTTCTCCCATTCAAATTTAACCTGGGCAGCCTTTTCCTGAAGCCGGATTGCTTTTACTGTGGCGGGTAGCGAAACAGGAACACCACCCAGCACCGAGGTCTTACCTTCCTTTAATTTGAGGTTTTCCCAATTTCTTTTTACATCATGTTCATCTCTCACTTCCACATTAGCATAAATATGCGGGTGTCTGGAGATCAGTTTGTCACATATTTTGTTGATTACTTCGTCCAGCGTGAAATGGTTTTGTTCTGTACCGATTTTTGCGTAAAAAACAATATGCAGCAACAGGTCACCCAGTTCTTCTTTAATGCCCTCCCAGTCTTCATTTGTTATCGCATCTGCAAGCTCATACATTTCCTCAATGGTCAGCGTCCGCAATGTTTGTATGGTTTGCTTTTTGTCCCAGGGGCATTTTTCCCGCAGCTCATCCATTATGGTCACTAAACGATTTAAAGAAGAAGCAACAGCATCCATAAACGAAATTTATTTAAATAGAAATAGCAGAGATCAGAGTAAACAGCACAATCAGAACAAGATTAACTATCATCGCAAGAAAACTTACAAGTAGATATTTGACAAATGTTTTAAATCTACCCTGACCATAAAATTTTCGCATGGCTTTATATAAGTAAATGAACATATATATTATAACGGCCACATTGAGTATCACCAGTATTATCTGAAGCCATTTCCAGGGTATGGCATCCTGTAGCTTGCTAGATATTATCGTTATCAGCATTAAGATAAAAGTGGAGCAATACAAGTGTATAGTAAAAATGCCGTGGCTGGTGTAAAAAAATTGTTTCCGCCTGACATACACAAATTTCAATATCAGCGCAAAAAATGGGAGGGATAAGAACAGTATTTTAGGGAATGAATGCAAAAAATTTTCTCTGAAATGCTCAAAATAACCACGTTGGTCTTTTTTATATTCAATATTCACAACAATCATTTTTCTTCTAGAAATTCTCTTCAGCCATCCGTCGCGTTTTTCTGCCGGTAGTTTTTGCTGAGCAGAATCGTAGGCTTCCGGCGAGGCATATTTGCCTGCAAAAAAACCAAAAGAAGTAAGTCTGCCTTCTTTGGACCCGGAAGAATCACGTTTTGCCAGTGCATCATGTATTTTATTCACAGCCCCCGGTGGCACACCTTCCGCATTCAAACTGTCGAGGTTTGCGCGAAGCAACAGCATGCCAGCGTCCGTATTGGTAAACTTGCGTGTGGTAGTATCGCCATACATCTTTTTTGCAACAGCAATTTTTTCTTCAAGAACACGGATTTCAACAACCGTTTCAGTCGTGTCTTTGTCTTTATTTTCTCTGTAAGTTTTCAATTCCTTCTCCAGCTTGGCTATTTTTTTCTCCCAATCCCCGATACCTTCCACGGTTTCCTTGTCAGGCTTCTCCTCCAGCTTCATGATCTTGTCAGGACTGGTCGTTGAAAAAAGCACAATGAAAAAGAATGCGGAAGTAAAAACGTACATGCGAATAGGGTTCAGGTAGCTTGCACGCCTGCCTTGCATATATTCTTTGGAAAGAAATCCCGGCTTTGTGATGAGATATTTGACAGTGCTGAAGAACTTCCCGTCAAAATGTGTGATGTCCTCAAAAAAATGATTGACCAGATGCCATACTGATTCTTTTGGCTCCAGGTTTTCCTGGCCGCACACATGGCAGTAGCGACCATACAACGCAGCATTACAGTTTAGGCATATTTTTTCTTTTCTTTCTTTCAGGTGGGACAATGAGGAAATTTTAACTAAAAATAAGCAACATCATGCAATTATAACCAACACTTCAATCTGATTTGGCTATTAATAGACTTTAAACATCGGAAATGTATTAAAGAACCAATTTTTTCGTTCATGTTGCAGGAATTACTTT
>DATMMJ010000313.1:0-5069 GCA_035569795.1 Puia sp.
TGGGATTTTACAAAAAGCAAATGGAGGAAAGGGGTTTTACAACAGAAATAAAGCTTGGATATCAAAACCGCACAAAAGAAATTGTGAGGATAACTAAAGAACAAAATGTGGATATGCTTGTAATTGGCGCCCACGGCCATACAGGGCTTAAAGATTTCATTTTTGGCGAGACAGTGAATTCCGTAAGGCATGAGCTAAAAATACCTGTCCTGATAGTGAATCTTTGAGCGGTATGAGATGTCAACAGTAAATTCTTAAAGCCTTGCAACCTAAAACGCATCGCACAGGCTCATTTCTTTTTTTGCAATAAGTGCTTTAGCCTACTGAAAGTTTCCGGCTTAATGTCAAGATAAGAAGCGAGATACTTTTGCGGTACGCGCTGCATAAGTTCAGAATTATTGCGCACAAATTGAACAAACCTTTCCCGTGTGTTTAGCCGCATCCGGTCATATTCCCACGCTTCCTTCTGCAGGTAGCATGTTGTCATTATCATACGACCGAGCCGCTCAATTTTATGGCTTTGCAAATACAGCTTTTCCAGGTTTGCTTTTGAAATGGAAACGAAAGTTGTTGGCTCGATAGTTTCTACTATGTATACGGAAGGCTTGCCCTCTTGGAACGAACTTTTGGAATAAATGACATCAAATTCTTTAGCGATCTGGACAACCAGTTCCTCCTTACCTTTCAAAAAATATTTCCTTGCTAAACCTGTAATTAAGAAATTCATATAGGTCTCTTTTTTGCCCAGTGTTGTCACCTGATATTTTTTATCGAAGGTTCGAATCTCGGCAAATCGCGAAAAGATATTGAATTCCTCATCAGTAAAAGTTACATACGCCGATAGGCTTTCACGTAATGCATTTAACATGGAAGAGCAATGGTTTTCATACCTAAAGTTAGATGTAATTTCTTTTGAAAACGCTTCGAGATTCTATAAAAAAAGATGGTTTTCAATAAAACACTTATTAAACTGGTAGTAAAAAAATGTATTGCTCGAAAATTATTTAAAGAAGTTGCTCGTAAATTATATTTAAATTTAACGCATATATGTGTTGAATCAGTCTGACACTGATTCCCGATACTAAAAGCCAAAGTGTGTCGTCTCCACGGTATCTAAACAAAATGGATTCAATGCCCTAAGGGTTTGTGTAAGTGGCTAAATGGAGTTAAAAAAATAATCGTGGCAACCATTAAATACATTCACTCACTTCAGGGGAATGCTAAATTTATATGCCCGATATTTGAAAATTATGTTTTAATTTGTTTTCATAAATTATGATGCGCAATTTTTGGATAGTGGCCATGGTATTAATTATATGCCGGCTGCTATCAGCCTGGATATTTCCAACTTTTGATGATGCTTTCATTACTTACAGATACGCGGTTAATTTTGCATCCGGGAATGGGCTTGTCTATAACGCCGGCGAAAGGGTAATGGGCACCACCGCTCCTTTATTTGCTTTTATTGCTTACCTGCCCACACTACTTGGTTTGCCTGTTCAAAAGTTTTTTGTGTTTTTCAACCTTGGGTGTGATGTTTTTTCTTTATATATAGCCTACACATTCATTTTTAAAAATACTCCTTTTGCCTTTGTTGTCCTGGGTCTTTTTTTTGCAGGGGATCCAATGATAAATCGCGTAAGCGTGGGTGGCATGGAAGCAAATCTTTTCCTTGCTGTTTCTTTATCAGGGTTGATATTTTACCAATCCAAAAAGAAAGTATTGGCATTCATTTTATTATCAGCTGCATACTTTTTAAGACCAGAAGCCGGGATCCTTGTCGTTATTTTGCTTTGTTATGATATGTACACAACGGGGAAGCTGCCCCTGAAATATGCCGTAATCAGTTTGCTGGTTGTATCGGTCCCTATCTTTTTTATTTATTCATATTATGGCCAGGCTCTCCCCCAGTCCATAATTGCAAAAAGCACCATGGGCAGGGAAAGTCTGCATAATCTTATAAGAAATATTTTTTTTCCAGACCCCTTTTTTTATATCTATATCCCTTTGGCCATCTATGGATTTATCAGGCAGTTTTCAAAGAATGTGTACTGCTTCTTATTGGGCATATGGGCCTTTTGCTTTGGGATGGCTTATATTATCAAAGGCCCTTTTATATGGAGCTGGTATCCCTATTCAATTGAATTTTCGGTTCTGGTTCTTGCAGCAATTGGCTTACATGATTTAACACAAAGAGTGCTGATGAAAAGGCATGCCTTAACACTAAGCAGATATCAAATACTTTTACCTTTAGCCGCCCTGCCACTATGGATTGGGTTACTCACTTACAAAGGAAGGAGCGGCGTAGAGGCAAATGTTTACCGGCAGCTTGATAAAGACTTTACCTCCGATACAAAAATTAGGAACCAGATCATTTTTGCAGATGATATTGGTGCCATCGGATATTTCACTAAAGCATATATGTATGACGATTTGGCTCTGATTACACCCCGTGCTTTGCAATACAAGACAACGGTCTCCAGGATCATCAATTCGAAAGCAGATTACCTTTTTATTTATGCTGATCCGAATTATATCAATATGATCAAGACCGACTCAACCATCGGTAAAATGTATTCATTTTATAAGCGCTATTCTATAAAGGGAGAAAAGGATCAACCTGTAGAAAAAGGGGAACCAGGTTTCAGAAGTTATTCCCAGGATTATGTTTTGTTCAAGCGCAATTAATCTTCGGGCGCGGTTGAGGCTACACGAGCCTCGTAATTATTTATTGCACGTTTTGGCGCTTGAAGTAGTTTAGGTTTGCTGCTTTGTTAAATTCATTCAATTCATGTAGGTTTGCTCACTTTTTGAAAATAAAAATTGCGAACCATGGCACAAAAGATTAAAGTTCGGAACCCCGTCGTAGAGCTAGATGGCGACGAGATGACGCGCATCATCTGGAAGTTCATCAAGGACAAACTTATCTTACCTTATCTCGACATTGATATCAAATATTTCGATTTAGGAATACCATACCGTGATTTAACAAACGATCAGGTCACCGTAGATGCAGCCAATGCAATCAAGCAATATGGTGTAGGCATCAAATGTGCCACCATCACACCGGATGAAGCACGCGTCAAGGAATTTAACCTGAAACAAATGTGGAAGAGCCCTAACGGCACCATCCGAAATATTCTTGACGGTACCGTGTTCCGCGAGCCCATTGTGATGCAGAATGTGCCGCGGCTTGTGAGCAACTGGACGGCGCCAATTATCGTTGGCCGCCACGCATTCGGCGATCAGTATAGAGCAACCGACACAGTGATAAAAGGGAAAGGAAAATTGACCATGACATTCACCCCCGAAGACGGCGGAGCACCCCAAGCTTTTGATGTGTTTCACTTTAAAGGCGACGGCGTGGCACTGTGCATGTACAACCTGGACGAATCCATTCAAGGCTTTGCAAGGTCCTGTTTCAATATGGCGCTCAGCAAGAAATGGCCGCTGTATCTTTCAACAAAAAATACGATCCTAAAAAAGTACGATGGACGGTTTAAAGATATTTTCGCCGATATATTTGAAAATGAGTTCAAGCAAAAATTTAAAGAGGCGGCCATTGTGTATGAGCACAGGTTGATTGATGATATGGTGGCGAGCGCCCTTAAATGGAATGGCAATTTTGTTTGGGCTTGCAAAAATTATGATGGTGACGTGCAAAGCGATTCTATTGCCCAGGGTTTCGGTTCACTGGGTTTAATGACTTCAGTGCTTGTTACTCCAGATGGTAAGATCATGGAAGCGGAAGCGGCACATGGCACTGTTACCCGCCACTTTCGGGATCATCAGATGGGAAAGCCGACTTCGACAAATCCCATCGCATCTATTTTTGCATGGACACGGGGGCTTGCCTTTCGTGGAAAGCTGGATGGCAATGTGGCACTGATTGATTTTGCAGAAGCACTCGAAGCTGTTTGCATTGAAGTGGTTGAAAGTGGCAGGATGACTAAAGACCTTGCAGTGTGCGTGCATGGCAATAACGTGGCGCATGGTGATCACTATCTTTATACTGAGGAGTTTTTAGATGCGATTGATGAAAGTCTACGAAAGAAAGTGACACGGTGAAGTAGGAGTCGGTAAAACCAAAAGTCGGAAGATCAGTAAAGTGGAAGAATTGGAACCTACCGATAACTTTAATAAAATAATTTTCCATTTTAGACGGGCATTTTTTAATTTTGCAGCCCCTTTGGCCGTTCATCTATTTGGTCAGAGCGCAGGATTCGCATTCGCAGCGGCGGATGGGGCTTGAAACCAGATAAAAGAAAATGCAATTGGCGAGGTAGCTCAGTTGGTTAGAGCACAGGATTCATAACCCTGAGGTCGGGAGTTCAAATCTCCTCCTCGCTACAAACGGCAGTATTAGCCCGTAAATTTGGCCTCCAGCACAGCTTCGTCCATGCTGGTCCGTGTTACTTCAATTCGGCTGGATTGAGTTACCTCTTTTAAAATGTGCATCCTGATGAAAAAACCTACCTCCGGTACAAAGGTCGAGCTCGCATTAAGCTCACCCAGCTTTAATTTAGCTTCTTCCAAAAGGGTATTGATCTAAGGGTCATCTACAGAGAAAACACATAACCAACGAAATTGAGGTTACCTTGAATATAAAAAGCCAAAGTCAAAGATGTATTTAATCCTTTCTTATCACCTTAACAAGTGGCAGTCCATCCAAATTTTTATAAAAATAGTTGACACTTGTAACGTAACAGGTTACGTTTGCACATGATTGCCAGTATTCAGCATAAGGGCTTAAGACTGCTATGGACCAAAAATGATGCTTCCAAGTTGCCAGCGGAACAAGTCAAAAAAATCAGGAATATCCTGACCTTATTGCACGGCGCAGAGAAAGTAGAAGATTTGCACTATCCCGGTGCAGGTCTGCATCCCCTAAAAGGAGATTTGAAAGGATACTGGGCAATAACGGTTACGGGTAACTGCCGGATCATTTTCAAATTTGAAATCGAGAATGCTTACCTGTTAGATTATCTTGATCATCATTAAATTAGGAGGACATAATATGTTACAACAAGCAATGCCGCCTGTACATCCGGGGGAGATCTTAAAGGGAA
>DATMMJ010000314.1:0-2835 GCA_035569795.1 Puia sp.
ATTGGCTTCCCGCATGGGAACAGCGCCACTACCGTAAAAGTTTTTGAGACGCTACAAGCCTGCAAAGACGGAGCGGCGGAAATTGATATGGTAGTGAACATTGGTAAAGTGCTGGGAGAAGACTGGCAGTATGTGGAAAGAGAAATTGCATCCGTTTTGGCTATAACAAAAAAACATCAAGCCGCGCTGAAAGTCATTTTTGAAAATGATTTTCTGCCATCGGATCATTTCAAAATAATGCTGTGCGAAATCTGCAGTAGGCAGCGGGTTGAATTTGTAAAAACATCCACAGGCTATGGTTTTGTGAAAGGAGCGGATGGCAGGTATTCATACCAAGGGTCAACGGATCACGACCTCGTACTAATGCGCAAATATTCAGCGCCCGAGGTTCAGATAAAGGCCGCGGGTGGTGTTCGGACATTAGATGATTTGCTCAAAGTGAAAGCCTTGGGTGTTACGCGTATTGGTGCTACTACTACTGCTTCTATCGTGGAGGAGGCAAAGAAGAGATTTGAACAAAAAACTACCTGATTTTTTTATTTTATCATACATCCCTGAGATACAGTTCGTTGATGATCAAAACCTTTACAATGGCATATCAAATACGCATCAATTCCTTTACATTATTATTCCTGGCGCGGTGCTGAGCACCAATTCATTTACAAAAGATTACAGATCATTATGCCAGCAACTAAATATTCCTGAATATTAAATTGACAAATGAAAAAGCGGGGAATTAGCATTTCCCGTTTTTTCGGTTTTCAAAGTTCCGGTTCATTGTCTCAAAGAAATGACATTTTGATTTTAGAAGAAAGTTCTGGGGAGCTACCCTTGGTAAAGGGCGCTACTGTTGTTGTTTCCATAAGGGAAGATGCAATGAAGAAATTTACGCAAACAGTTGCTTAAGCTTTTATTGAAATCCTTAAAGGCACCAGTAAAATCTCCGGTCAAAAATCGCTATCCATTACCCACCAGCTCGCATCAACTAAATCCCGTTGCGGGAAGATTATCCTAAAATTCATTACGTCTGTTTTGGCCGCAGTTATGAGCCCGTTTTTTCTGATTTCCAGTATCTTAAAATTATCTTCCCGGGTAGATTTGTCACTGATAATTTGGCCGATCTTCAATCCTTCGGAAATCAGCTCATTGTCAATTATCCGCCACATATATTTTGTTTTGTAGTTGCTAAAAATATTTATTAATTGATTTTCAAATGGTTTTGCGTAAAATGCTAAATGCTCTTTCCTTCAATAGTTCCTAGGAAAATTGCAATCAATGCCATCACAAGCAGTATATGGATTAAGCCTCCCAGAGCATATCCAAAGTAGCCTATAGCCCAGAACATAATTAGTATTACGGCGGAGATGTACAATAAAATTCCCATAGTGCTTATTTTTCAGTTAAAACTGATTTATTTAGTTTTTTTATCGATGAATCCAGATTGTTTATTTTTATCTAAAAAAAATAACTAAAATGCCTACGAGCAAGATTAGGTACACAGCTACGAGAAGACCTAGAATTAATTTCTGACGGAACATTATTTTGTCCGTTTCAATAAACCCAGTTCGTTTTTCTGTGATCAAGGCTTCCGGCATTATCATAATGATTTTTATTTTTATAATGGATTCAAATCTCGCGCCAGCGGCATAAAGCAGGTTTTAGCCTAAGCTTTATTAGGGATTTGTGGAGTTCTTCCTCAAATCGTAGAAATAATTACATGGTTTTTTTCACTTTCTCTTATAAGCCCTGAATATTTATGGTTGAAATCTCTTTTGGATTAACTTTATTTAATAAGCAATTATCCATTCAAATGAAAAATATGAGCATCTGCTCCAAAATCATCCTCTTGTTTCTAATATTATCTACCTGTGCAAAACAGGTTGTCGCGCAGCAAAAAACTATCATCCCAGTAACAAAGAATGCTTCTCCTGAAGCAAGGGCCTTGTTGAAGTTTTTTTATAGTATTTCAGGTGAGTACCTACTCACAGGACAGCACAATTATCCGAATGTAAAAGGAAAGAACACAAAGTTTGCGGCAGATTACATCGGCAAGACGCCGGTGATATATAGTACGGACTGGGGATTTGCATTTGACGGCAACACAGACTCCTACCTAGCAAGACAGGATATTGTGGATGAAGCTATCCGGCAGAATAAGATGGGTTCCATCATCACCATATGTTGGCACGCAGTCCCACCCACTGCCAATGAGCCTGTCACATTTCAGCCAGCGCCAGGCGCTGATTCGACAAAGCTGCATAGTGTGCAGGGGAAATTATTGGATCTGCAATATAAAGAGGTGCTTACGCCGGGTACGGCACTATATAAGCATTGGTGTGAACAGGTCGATACGATTGCTGTGTATCTGAAAAAATTGCAGGACGCTCATGTTCCTGTAATGTGGAGGCCTTATCATGAAATGAATGGAGATTGGTTCTGGTGGGGCGGACGGCAGGGCGAGTACAGTACCATAAGGCTTTACCGGCAATTATTTGACCGCATGGTAAATTATCACAAATTGAATAATCTGCTCTGGATGTGGAATGTGGACAGACCCAGCACGCCGGCAAGAAAATTTACCAACTTTTACGTGGGCAGTGATTATTTCGACATTGCTTCGCTGGATGTGTATGGTAGCGATTTTGATAAAAATTATTACGATGGCCTGCTGGCGCTTGCAAAAGGCAAGCCCATCGTGTTTGGAGAAGTGGGCAATCCGCCCACACCGGAAGTTATAAAACTGCAGCCCAAATGGAGTTATTATGTGATCTGGGCAGGCATGGTGCGCAACACATTAAAAAAAGAATATGAAATCCTTATAAATGATTCCCATGT
>DATMMJ010000315.1:0-8442 GCA_035569795.1 Puia sp.
TATTCTACGCTGCATTATAAAATATGGTGGACCCAGTCTGTGGTAACAAAAGATTTTGATCCGCAAATGGGTTTTGTTTCACGCACCGATGTGGTTGGCACTACTCCTGGCATTAATTACTATTACCGCGGAAGCAAACTCCCATTCAAAAAGATACTTCGTGCATTCGAGCCAGGAATACTCCCCGAATTTTATTATCAGGCTTCCACGGGAAAATTCATCGAAAGGGATTTGCCGATCTGGCCTTTATGGTTGAATTTTCAGAGCGGCGCATTTTTGGGATATGGTATCACGCCCACATTCCAGCGTTTAACCAGTTTGTTCCAGCCTCTGGGCATGAATATCACTCCGGGTGATTATAATTACACCAGGCAAGCTATCTGGGTGGGCAGTGATCCTTCGAAATTGATTAACCTTCAATTGAGTTACACATGGGGCTCTTATTTCAATGGCAACCTGATTACGGCAGACTGGAAATTGCAATTTGCGCCCGTCCCTCACATTTCTTTCACAGGAGAATTCAACCGCAATCATTTTACAGGCGTGGGCGAACCAAAAATTAATTCAACCGTAGACCTGTATATCATTCAGGGAAGGTTTGCTTTGAACCCGCGTTTGCAGCTGGTTGGTTTTTATCAGACGAATTCTCTCAACAACTCTAAAAATTATTATGTCCGGTTTTCCTGGGAATACCAACCCTTATCATATATTTATTTCATCTACAATCACGGCGCAACGAATAATCTCCAGCAACTAAAACAAACTGAGGACCATGTGATAGCCAAAATCAGTTATCTGAAACAGTTTTAAGGGTTTGAATCAAAAAATTATTTGTTTGAATAATAATTCAACGAGGAAATGGAGACAATGCAAAGCAGGATAAAAAAACAATCTTCAGATGCGAAAATCCATACGCCGTAGCAGGCAAGCTACCCTTACATTCAATTACCCGCCGGGGTAATTGATTCATGGATGAGCCTTCCGATTTTTTCAACAAGCCCTTGCTTAAACGTGTCGCTTTCCCAGGTTTCTCCTGTGAAAGTAATAATCCCGAAATACACGCTGTTTAATGTAACCTGAAAAGTTTGTGGGTTGGAACTATATTTCTTAATCGAGGTCAATTCGCAAACATAATGTTTGCCATTAAATTCAAATGGTATGGAAAAAGGGACGGGGTTCACGCATGAACAAAGTGCAAAGAGTATACCATTTTATGATTTTGCTGATTCTAATCCAGCATCATAGTATAAATACATTTTACCTTTAGGAAATTTTCACTGTAAAACTCCCCAGAGAAGTAAAGAATAAAAGTATAGAGCCCTGCTTTTTCGAACTGGGACTGCGTAGGGTCCAATTACTGAACTGCCGTTTCTGCCGCATCAGTTATATGCAAATTGTTTTTATCCTGCACAAAAACAATCACCTTACAGTCTTGCTTGGAGAGTCCTGCAGGAATGTCTAAATAGACAGCACTTTGTTTGTTTGTAGCATCCGCCGTTTGAAAATCGCGTACAATATTGATATGACGCAGTTGCCTTCCCTGATTTTCGCCTTTTGTTACGACGCTTTGTGCACTAAATTGCACAAGAGCAAAATTAATGGTGTTGTTTGAGCTCATTCCAGTTTTAAAATTCACCATCACTTTTTTGTCTTCATTTAGTTTTGCTGACAATACTATTGAAGAGGTGACATCGCTTTTCAATTCCATTTCAATTGTTTTTTGCAGTCTGCTCTTGTCTGAGCCGACAAATTCTGTTTTGCCATTCACGACTATTTGCGGGGTGTAAATGCTAGGTAATGAAAAAGATGATGCGTATTGTTTTTGCCTTGCGGAATAGTCCGCATTACTGAATGCATCTTTCCACCCAAGATAATTCCAGTAGTCAACATGAAAGCCCAAAACGAAGACATTTTCTTTGTACCGTTTGGCCATTTCAATTGCAGCTTCATCTGCTGCTGGGCAACTGCTGCAGCCCTCTGAGGTGAATAGTTCTACTACTGCAAAGCCATGGGCGCTTTTAGATTCATTTACACTTCGCAAAGTTGTTGTCATGAAGGACAAATAAAATAAAGCAGTTGCCATTAATGAATATCTTACCATAATAATCAAGTTCAATTTGAAATGGTCAAAACTTGTTCAAGTACCCGCAAAGCAAATTTAGACACAACCTGCTATATTTTCTGTCGCTGGGCTGACATAAAATATTTGTCGGTATAAAATTAAGTTAACAGAAACCTAATAAAGCAAATGCCGATGTAGATGATTCTTTACTTATTTTTAAGCTAATGTTTACCTTTCTCAAGGTGCAGGCTGCATCCATACTTGGCTCTTTTGCCGACTTTTTGATCACTATTTGTTTGGTGGAGTTTTTTCATTGGTGGTATATCCTCGGCAATCTGATGGGCAATATTAGTGGCGCAATAGCACAGTTTATTTTATGCAGGAATTGGGCATTCCACGCCGATAGAAAAAAGATTTCTCCACAGGTAATAAAATTCATATTAGTGTGGGTTGGCAATATATTGCTTTCCGCAGCAGGAGTCTATTTCTTCACGCATTTTCTCAGGTTTAATTACATCGTCTCCAAAACAGTCACATCCGCCTTGCTTGGAGTGAGCTATAATTATTTTTTGCAGAAAAAATTTGTGTTTGCGTGATTGCTTCTCCAAAAATATTAATCCCCTAAATTGATTAACAAATGGGTAATGAAAAAAATCGATGAAGAGCTGAGTGTATTTTGTAAGCAAGGCACCTGTACATGCAAACAGACTATCTAAAAAAAATTCATCCTTTCTAGTCTTTCATTTCCCACACCAGTGCGCTTGCGCCAAGTATGGCTGCATCAGATTCTCTTAAATGGCTGACCAGTATCTTCACTTTGTTCTGAAAAACCTGGATCAGGTTTTCTTCCATGTGCTCGCGTGTGGGTTTTAATATCAGGTCGCCGGCCTTGGTGAGCCCGCCGAATAAAATGATTGCCTCAGGGCTGCTGAACATAACAAAATTTGCCAGTGCCATCCCAAGAATTTTTCCGGTGAATTCAAAAACTTCTTTGGCTAACTTATCATTTTCAATAGCTGCTTCGTAGACTTTTTTTGAATCAATCTTCCCCTTTGGGACTTTTCTCAGCAGGCTTTCTTCCGTACTTTTTTCTAACATCTCAATAGCCGTTAGCGTGAGGCCTGTAGCAGAGGCATAACTTTCCAGCGAACCATATTTGCCTGTGCCGGGATGGAATCGGCCATTAGGTATTGTGATGGTGTGTCCGAGTTCACCTGCAAAACCGTCATGCCCCAAAATTAAATGTCCGTTGGCTACGATGCCGCTGCCCACTCCAGTGCCCAGCGTGATCATGATAAAATCTTTCATGCCCTTGGCTGCGCCATACATCATCTCTCCAATCGCTGCGGCGTTGGCGTCATTGGTCAGCACCGTGGGCAGCTGAAACTTATTCTGGATTAGTTTGGCAAGCGGTATAATGCCCTTCCATGGCAGATTTGGTGCATATTCCACGGTTCCTGTATAGTAATTGCCGTTGGGTGCTCCCACGCCTATACCCCTTATTCTTCCCGGGCCCCCTGATCTTTCAATGAGTGCATGAAGGTTTTTATGTAATTCATCAATGAAACTTTCTACTTCCTCGTGGCCGCGAGTTGAAATTTCGCTGGAGAATAATACGTTCCCATTGCGGTCAACAATACCATATTTGGTTCCGGTTCCACCAATATCAATGCCAATTGCCAAAGGGTCAAGTGAAACAGAAGAAGGCGTTGGAATTTTTTTAGCTTTTGCCATACATCATCTTTGTTAAGAAAAGCAAGATTTCTTATTTCAAGAATAAAATTATCAAGAAAGACATTAATGACCTCCACCAATTTGTTCATCAAAGTTCAAACCTTGCGATTTCAGCACTGCTCTTAACCTGATTGCAAGAAATGCAAGCGCTCCAAAACAACATGCAGCAACTAAATAAGAAATGTGCATATTATTTGTTTTATCACCAACCGATCCCTGAAGCGGTGGAATAACCGCACCACCAAGTATCATCATAATTAAAAATGCAGAACCCTGACTTGTATATTTCCCTAATCCTGCTATACCTAAAGAAAAAATGCAAGGCCACATAATAGAGCAACAAAGCCCGCCACTCATAAATGCATAAACGGAAATAATTCCTTTTGTTGCAACACCAAATACCATTGCAAATGCTGCGAGCAACGCAAGTGTAAGTAATGTTTTAACTGGTTTTTCCTGTCCATAAAAGAAAGCAATAATTGCAATAACAATGCAAACCGAATAAGCCCACAGATCGTGTATATCATTTCCCTTAATCACATTGGCAATTAATACTACACCAAACGCAACGAATGGCACTACAATGGTTGCGATTCTCTTACCCATTTTAGATAAATTAAAAACACTAATTGCGCCGGTCCATCTGCCAATCATTAAACTTCCCCAATACAATGAGATATATTTAGAAATCTCATTGTCGTGCAAACCCACCTGTGTTATATAACCAGGCGTTTTCAGCAACGCGCCAAAATTATTATCAATTGTTACTTCAACGCCAACATATAAAAAAATGCCGATCATTCCCAATATCAATTGCTGATATTTCATTGCGCCCCAACCTTCACTGTTTTTTGCTGCGCTGAAATAAGACGAAAATAGAATTATCAGCACCATAGCGAGTGTAACTGCTAATAATTCTACTTTGCCAATATTAGTCAGCTGCCCAATGATGATTATAACAATCAAAAATCCTGTCATCAAAGACAAAGACAAAGATGCTTTTCGTGAGCTTTCAAATTTTGACTCATCTTTACCTGAAGGTAGTTTGGAAAATGTAAAAAATAAAGCTACTGCAGCAAATACACTTGCAACAAGAATATAGAAATTATCAACATTAGCTACTGTAACTATTTTCTGAACACCCCCAACGCTTCCAAATAAAAAGAAACTTATGATAATTGGACCAAGCGTAGTGCCGAGTGAATTAACACCGCCGGCTAAATTTAATCTGTGTGAACCCGTTGCAGGATCGCCAAGTGATACAGCAAAAGGCTGCGCTGCTGTTTGCTGCAATGAAAAACCTAGTGCAACTATAAAATAAGAGACCAGTATTAATGGAAATGAATTTGCATTTGCAGAAGGTATCACAGCTAATGCACCTATAACGGATATCCAAATGCCAACAATGATACCTCTTTTATAACCCATTTTATTTAGGATATCATAGCCGAATGCACTTGATAATAAATACAAAATAAGAGAACCGACAAAATAAGCTCCATAAAATGCAGAACCTATTAACTGCGATTCGAATTGAGTTAAATTAAATTGTGTTCGGCAAAATGGAATAAATACACTGGATGAAGCTGCTATAAATCCCCAGAAAAAAAAGACAAGTACTAAGGTGGCTAGCGCTCCTGTTTTGGTTGGTTGTTTTGGTTGGTTCATGAGCAATCGGTTAAATGAAAATTAATGGCTGAAAGTAACAAGTTTTTGCGAAGCGAAAAATTTTTTCATTGCCTGATGATATAATCCTAAAACCTTCCTAAATTGAACGGCGATTAATTACATACTTTTCATTGCACCTGAGAATATATTTTCGAAAAAGCATAAAATGAAATCGCATTTCCCTTAAGTATTGAATATCCCGTTGTTGATTTATTAACTGATATTAGAAATCAATGGAAATTATTCACGTGTCTGCAGAATGTTATCCCGTAGCAAAGGCAGGAGGGCTGGGCGACGTGGTGGGCGCATTGCCTAAATATCAGAATGAATCCGGTCACATCGCAAAAGTGGTGATGCCCATGTACCGGACAAAATTTTTGATTGCACACGAGTGGGAGGTGGTGCATAAAGGCTATACTAATCTTGGGGACTGGTGGTTTACCTACACCATCATAAAAGAAAAAAATAATGTCCTTGATTTTGATCTCTACCTGGTTGACATAAATGGGCTGCTCGACAGGGAGCAGATTTATGGTTATGGGGATGACCCGGAACGATTCACCGCTTTTCAGATATGCGTGGTGGATTGGATCTCTGCGTGGGGGCATCGTCCCGATGTCATTCATGTACATGACTATCACGCTGGCCTCATTCCCTTTATGATTAAGCATTGTTTCAGGTATCAGCATCTCCGGCATATACCCACCGTGCTTACCATCCACAATGCCCAATATCAGGGCTGGATGGGCTGGGACAAAAGCAATTTCATCCCTGCATGGGATCCCTGGAAACGAGGGCTGTTAGACTGGAAAGAAACCATCAACCCACTGGCAAGCGGGGTAAAGTGCGCATGGAAAGTTACAACCGTCAGCTGGAGTTATCTTGATGAGCTCCGCGTTGCAGCAAATGGCCTGGAAGCTTTGTTTGAATATGAACGGGGCAAATGCATAGGCATATTGAATGGTATAGACACCAGCGTGTGGAATCCTGCGACTGATAAATATATCGAGAACCATTTTCAAATGGAAGATGCGGATTTAGGTAAGCTGGAAAGCAAAAAACTGCTTTGCGAAACTTTTGATCTGGATATAGAAAAACCCCTGATTGTTTTTATTGGAAGGCTGGTAGGGGAGAAAGGCGCTGATTTGCTTCCCTCGGCAATCAGCGATTCCTTTTATCATATTGGCCGAAAGATGAATTTTCTAATCCTAGGCAGCGGGTTTCCTGAAGTAGAAGGTGCATTAGAAGGCTTGAAACCTTTGAGTCAGAAAGATTATAATGTGTATATTGGATATAATGAAAGCCTGAGCCACCTGATGTATGCGGGTGCTGATTTCATTTTGATGCCATCGCGCGTAGAGCCTTGCGGCTTAAATCAAATGTACGCAATGCGATACGGCACGGTACCTGTGGTGCGAAACACCGGTGGACTGCGCGATACGGTAATTGATTATGGGGACGTCGGTGGTTATGGCATTCGGTTTACTTATGCTAGTGTGGGGGATCTTACACAGGCAATTTGGAGAGCAAGTGAACTGTATAAAGATGAAGAAAAATTAAAAGAAGTCAGACAAAGGATGATGCAGCTGGATTTTAGCTGGGAAACAAGTGTGGAGCAGTATATTGATTTGTACAAATCCTTGTGAGTTTTTAGTTTGTAGTTCACGGTTTGTGGTTTGCAAATACAGTATCAGTTACTAAATACTGCGCTCCCGATGGTTAATCACCCATTTTGAACAACTAAAATAGAATGGCAAATCCAGGAATTGGGGGATATCTAACAAAGACTCTAAAAAAATAAACAATCAAAATTATAAATCGCTTATTATGTCTAAAGAAATCTTGTCAGTTATACTTGGTGGCGGCGCAGGCACCAGGCTTTACCCGCTCACAGCAAGCCGTTCCAAACCTGCAGTGCCTATAGCAGGCAAATATCGTTTGGTGGACATTCCAATTTCCAATTGCCTAAATTCAGGCATCAACAGAATGTTCGTCCTGACGCAGTTTAATTCTGCATCACTAAACCGGCATATTAAGAACACTTACCATTTTAGCGCTTTCAGCTCCGCGTTTGTGGATATTCTTGCTGCTGAGCAAACGCCGGATAATCCAACATGGTACCAGGGCACAGCCGATGCTGTCCGCCAGTGCTTAAGGCATCTCGGCCCTTTTGACAGTGATTTTGTCTTGATCTTGTCCGGTGACCAGTTATATCAGATGGATTTTAATGCGATGCTCAATAACCACAAGGCAAAGGGAGCTGATATTTCCATCGCCACTATTCCGGTTGCCGACAGAGAAGCATCAGAGTTTGGGATCATGAAAAAAGATGGGGATGGCTATATCACTTCATTTATAGAAAAACCGAAAAAAGACATTTTGAGCGAATGGACAAGCGACACAGGCCACGATATGCAGCGCATGGGAAGAAATTATCTTGCGTCTATGGGCATCTATATTTTCAACAGGCAACTGCTTGCAGATCTTTTGCAGAATGAATACGTGGAGGCTACTGACTTTGGAAAAGAAATCATCCCCCAGTCCATCAGCAAATATAAAGTGGTGAGCTATCAATACGATGGCTACTGGACGGATATCGGTAATATCTATTCTTTCTTTGAAGCCAATTTAGGTTTGACCAATGAAATACCTGACTTTAATTTATTTGATAATAACAATGCCATCTACACACGTGCACGTATGTTGCCACCAGCAAAGATCAGTGGTACAACGCTGGAGAAGACATTGATAGCAGAAGGTTGCATCATCAATGCTTCACGGGTGGAGAACAGTGTGGTCGGCATACGCACACGTATTGGAAGCGGTACCACTATTGTCAGCAGCTATCTGATGGGCAATGACTACTATGAAACGCTGGATGAGATAAATCAAGCGAGTTCGCATGGGCTTCCTACTGTTGGCATCGGCCATCGGTGCTATATAAGAAATGCGATTGTTGACAAGAACTGCCGCATTGG
>DATMMJ010000316.1:0-5182 GCA_035569795.1 Puia sp.
AAATTTGTTCCAGTAACAAAAAGAGCAGCAATGCCGCCTACAATCGCAAAAGGGACATTAATGAATACAAGGGCCGCGTCTTTTAAATTGCCGAACATCACAAAAAGTAGAAGAAAGATCAGCAGGAGGCTTATTGGAACAACCTGTGACAGTCTTTTTGTTGCACGTTGCTGGTTTTCGAAATCGCCTTGCCAGATCATGGTGTATCCTTTCTTAAGTACAACTGCTTTATCCACCTTATCCTGTGCCTCAGCGATTGCACTACCCATATCGCGGCCACGCACTGAGAATTTTACTGCTGAATATCTTTCATTGTCATCTCTGAAAATTAAACATGGTCCTGTCTTGGTTGTGATGTTCGCGATCTCTTTCACAGGCACTTTTGAGCCTCCTTCGGTGGGCACCATCAGGTTGCCGATGTCTTCTTCTGTGTTTCTGTATTCTTCGGGGAAACGCAATCGGATGTCAAATTTCCGGTTATTTTCGTATAAAGTAGACGCAGCTTTGCCACCGATCGCCATTTCTATTACCGCGTTTGCATCAGCGGTAGCAACGCCATAAAGTGCCATTTTCTGCTGATCGAGGTCAATGTCAATTTCAGGCTGACCTATATTTCTTATTACGCCGAGATCTTCCACACCCCTTACTGTTTTTAGTTGCGCATAAATCTTTTCTGATTTATCTTCCATATAGTTTAAAGAGTCACCGAAAATCTTCACGCAGATGGAGCCTTTAACCCCTGAAACTGCTTCTTCAATATTATCTGTTATTGGTTGTGAGAAATTTAGCTGAGCACCGGGGATAAAAAAAAGTCTCTTGTTCATTTCATCTACCAATTCGTCTTTGGTTATACGTGGCTGCCAGTCATCTTCCGGATAAAGCATGATGTCAAACTCATTATTATAAAAACCAGCGACATCTGTACCATCGTCTGGCCTTCCTGTTTGTGAGATGATATTTTTTACCTGCGAGAAATTCATCAAAGCTGCAGTCACTTGTTTTGAGACTTCAACTGATTTATCAAGAGAAATGCTGTAAGGCAACTGCACCCTCAACCAGATCGAGCCTTCATCAAGCTCTGGCAAAAATTCACTGCCCAGAAATTTAAAAGAAAACAAGCCTAAGCCAATTATAATAAAGGAAACCGCTACTGAGATGAACATATTGCGGTAAGTGAACGCAAAGCCATTCGTCATTGTTTTTACAAGAAATTTTACAATTGGGTTATGTTTCTCCCGCACGTTTTTATTGAGCAGAATATGGATGAGCACAGGTACCAAGGTAAGTGTTGTGATCAATGCCCCAAGCAATGCAAAGCCAAGCGTATAGGCCAGCGGTGAGAACATTTTCCCTTCCACCTTTTCAAATGCAAAAATTGGCAGCAGCGCTGCTATGATGATGAGCTTTGCAAAAAAAATGGCTTTGCCGAGTTCTGCCCCATGCTTTTTTATAAGGCCCATTTTTGCCACTTTATTAAAGCGCTCCATGCCCATTTCGTGCGCTTTGCTATCAAGCACAACAAATATTCCTTCTACCATCACCACCGCGCCGTCTATTATAATACCAAAATCAATTGCCCCCAGAGAAAGTAAATTTGCCGACATACCCATCACCCGCAAGCAAATAAAAGCAAACAACAAGGACAGAGGAATAACAATGGAAACGATTAATGTTGTTCGCCAGTTGAACATGAAAAGCGATACAATAATGGTAACGAAAATAATTCCTTCAATCATATTGTGCAGAACGGTGTGGGTTGCAAAACGGATCAAGTCATCCCGGTCATAAAACGCCATGATTTTTGTATCTGAAGGGAGAACCGAACCATTCAATTTTCCGATTTTTGCCTTTAGGCCTTCAATTACTTTGCTGGGGTTCTCTCCTTTGCGCATCACCACGATTCCTTCTACCACATCCTGCTCATCGGCAACAAATCTTTTCCCTGAGGAGTCAAACACCGCGTCCGCTCTGCTTACAAGTCCCAGCCTTGGACGATTGGATATAGTTACCTCAGCTACATTTTTCACTAGTATGGGCACACCGCTAATATTCTGGATAATGATGTTTTTTATTTCATTAATGTCATTGAGCAGCCCAACCCCACGCACGACATACGCCTGATTATTTTTTACAATCACATCGCCACCAATGTTGATGTTGCTTTTTTGGACCGCAGTAAAGACATCAAGAGCAGAAATGCCGAGGTTTGTAATCTTTCCCGGATCCACTTTTATCTCATACGTTTTCGTCATGCCTCCAAAACTCACCAGGTCAGCAACGCCAGGAACAGCTCTGATCTGCCGGTCAACCACCCAATCTTGGATGGTTTTCAATTCCCTTGCATCACGAAACCTGCTTCTTAAAGTGTAGCGGAATATTTCTCCAGTTGGGCCGGTCGGAGGTTGGACTTGAGGTGAAACACTCTGAGGAAGGTCTGCGTCGCCAAGCAAATTATTCACTTGCAACCGAGCCTCATTGTTCATTACTCTGTCTTCAAAAACAAGCTTGATATAAGAAAGTCCGAAGATGCTAGTGGAGCGCAGGCTTATTTTATTTTGCACAGGGTTCAGCGCAATCTCAATCGGGATAGTGACAAACTTTTCAATCTCTTCCGCACTACGGCCCGGCCATTGAGTGATAATGGTTACTTCAGTATTCGTTACATCGGGAAAGGCCTCAATAGGCATCGTTTTGAAGGTAATGATGCCTGTTATGAATAGCAAAATTGTGGCGAATAAAATGAAATATTTATTCTTTAGCGAAAACGCTAAAATGACCTTGATCAGTTTGCTCATTATACTAGTGTAAGTCTGGAGATCCTAAAATTCAAACGGTCAGTCTATACACCGCCTAAGTCAGGAGGCAATAAAATTACAAAAAAAATTGGAAGCTGGGAGTTTTTCAGTTTGACTAATAACACAGTAGCCCGTACTTTATAATGGGCTTAAAGAAAACATATTAAAATCTTACTTTATTTTTTTGCTTCGTCTGTAGCAATTGGACCGTATGAATGTTTGTCAATTTTTCTATAGGCCCAACCGAATATCAGTGGGAAGACCCAGAGTGAAAATACCATTGCGCAAAGAATTCCGCCGATTACAACTCTTGCCAGAGGCCTTGAGCTTTCTGAGCCAATGCCGTGGGAAAGCGCTGCGGGCAATAACCCAATAGCAGCCATCATTGCCGTCATCATCACTGGTCTGATCCTTGAATTTACGCCAAGCTTAATGGCAGTGTACAAAGAACTATTTTGCCCTCTTATTTTGTCAAGGTTTTGTTTGAATACAGTGATGAGCAAAACGCCATCCTGGATACAGATGCCGAAAAGTGCGATGAAACCGATTCCTGCCGAAATGCTAAAATTAGTTCCTGTCAAATGCAAGGCAAGCAAGCCGCCCACAATAGCAAACGGGACATTCAGAAAAACCAGCGCAGCATCTTTTAAATTGCCAAACATCACAAACAGCAAAAGGAAAATAAGCAGCAAGCTTATTGGCACAACTTCGGTCAAGCGCTTTTCCGCTCTTTGCTGATTCTCGAAATCACCCTGCCATGCCATGCTGTATCCTCTTTTTAATGTAACTACTTCACCTACTTTTTCCTGGGCTTCTGCGATGGTGCTCCCCATATCTCTTCCGCGTACAGAAAATTTCAGTGCAGCGTATCTTTCATTATCATCCCTGAAAATAAGGCATGGCCCTGTCTGTTTTGAGATGGTAGCAATTTCTTTGATAGGTACTTTGGAGCCGCTTTGGGTTGGCACCAACAAATTGCCGATATCGTCGGGTGTCTTACGAAACTCTTCCGGCAACCTCACTCTGATATCAAATATCCGGATGCCTTCGTACAACGAAGATGCAGCTTGCCCGCCAATCGCCATGGCTACTACAGCATTTGCATCAGCAGTGGCCACCCCATATAGCGCCATTTTTTGCTGATCCAGGTTAACATCTACTTCTGGCTGCCCGATGCTGTGGATCACACCCAGATCTTCAATACCCTTCACCTCTTTCAATATATCATACACAGAATTTATTTTTCTCTCCATGTAGTTGAGGGAATCGCCATACACTTTGACACAAATAGAACCTTTAACGCCCGACACTGCTTCTTCCACATTATCCATAATGGGTTGTGAGAAGTTTAGATCTGTGCCTGGAATCGCAGAAAGACTTTGGTTCATCTGGACAATCAGTTCTTCTTTAGAAATTTTTGGATGCCAGTCAGATTCGGGGTATAGCATCACTGAAAATTCGTTGTTATAAAAACCCGCAACATCCGTCCCATCATCAGGCCTGCCTGTTTGTGATACAGCGTACTTCACCTGCGGGAATTCCATTAATTTGCTTCTGACTTCTTTAGATATCTCAACAGATTTTTCAAGCGATATGCTATATGGTGTTTGCACACGAAGCCAAATGGAGCCTTCATCTAATTCAGGCAAGAATTCGCTGCCAAGAAATTTGAATGAATACAACCCAATTGCCATTGCAATTAGAGACACGGTAACAACGATTTCTTTATTCTTAAATGCTTTGGTAAAACCTTTTAGCATAAATCCAGTCAAATGATGCACAAACGGGTTGTGTTTTTCGTGCACATTTTTTTTGAGTAGCAGGCTGATGAGTACAGGTACCAGTGTGAGTGTGGTGATCAAAGCGCCAAGTAAGGCAAAGCCAAGCGTGTAAGCAAGCGGCGAGAACATTTTGCCTTCCACTTTTTGGAAAGAAAAAATCGGTAGTAGTCCGGTAATAATGATGAGCTTTGCAAAAAAGATTGCTTTTCCCAAATGTGTGCCATTGGTTTTTATTAATCCATATTTTGTAATCTTGTTGAACCGTTCCATGCCGATTTCCATGGCTTTGTTGTCTAGTATCACGAACATGCCTTCTACCATCACCACTGCACCGTCTATGATAATACCAAAATCCACTGCGCCCAGGGAAAGAAGGTTCGCAGACATTCCCATCAAATGCAGGCAGATAAAAGCAAACAGCAATGCCATGGGTATGATTATGGAAACAATTAAAGTAGTTCGCCAGTTGAACATGAAAAGCGAAACCAGCAATGTTACCAGTAGAATGCCTTCAATAAGATTGTGCAGAACCGTATGGGTAGCATATGCTATCAAATCAGAGCGATCATAGTAAGGAACTATTTTTGTATCCGCAGGAAGAATATA
>DATMMJ010000317.1:0-6657 GCA_035569795.1 Puia sp.
TCTGACTTCGATGCGCATCTACCGTTGGCCTCTAAAAATTTTACAGATATGCCTTTGCAAACTTTACTAACTGAACTCTCCGATCATGTTTTCACTATCACCATAAACCGACCTGAAAAGCTAAATGCGCTGAACAAAGAGGTGATTGATGAATTAGGTATTGCCATACATGAAATTTACACTAATACGACAATAAGATGCGCGATCATTACTGGCAGCGGAACAAAAGCATTTGTCGCAGGGGCAGACATTAGTGAGTTTACAGCCCTTGACAGCAAAGGGGGGGAAGCACTTGCGCGAAAAGGCCAGGGAAATGTTTTTAGTAAAATTGAAAATTCCGCCAAGCCAATTGTTGCTGCAGTGAATGGCTTTGCATTGGGCGGCGGCTGTGAACTTGCTATGGCCTGCCATTTTCGCCTGGCAAGCGACAATGCGAAATTTGGCCAGCCTGAAGTGAACCTGGGCTTGGTGCCGGGCTATGGTGGCACCCAACGTTTAACACAATTGATCGGCAAAGGGAAAGCGATGGAACTAACCATGACTGGTAGTATCATTGATGCACAAGAAGCGTTGAAATTAGGGTTGGTGAATCATGTTACTACGCCGGAAAATTTATTGAGCGAGACAAAAAAAATATTACAAATAATCATCAGCAAAGCGCCGCTTGCCATTGCAGCAGTGATCGCATTGGTCAACGATGCAGCTTATGGAAAACCGGACGGATTGTCAAAGGAGATAGAAGCTTTCGGCAAATTATTCGGTACCGTCGATGCAAAAGAAGGCGCAAATGCATTTCTGGAAAAAAGGAAACCAAATTTTACAGGCAGATGAAATCAATCCAATCACCCGGAATTATTTCTACCATTTAATAACAAAGGCTGATCCTGCGACCAGCCTTTGTCTTTCTGATACACCAATTGGTTATTGATGAATAGCGCGTTTTGTTGCATTGATAGCTGCATCAATATGCACATAGGCCCGTGCCTGCAATCCCTGGGCAAATTTATTGTCCTCATCGCGGCTGACGTCTTCCCTTGCCTTCTTTAAAAAGTCCACCGCCTCATGCAAGCGGCCGTCATGCTCATTTTTCTCATCAACTTTTGGATGGTCGCTGATGTCTTTACCATCTTCTATTGCTGCTTTCTTAATTTCGCCAATAGCAACATCAATCTGTTTTACCGCTTCTACTTCGTCAACTGTTCTTTGCCAGTCACCGGGCCGGTGTTCAATCATCCAGCGTGCGGCGCGAAGATCAGAAAGTGCGTGCAGATAATAGGGATGATCCCCAGAAAAAGAAATGTTTGCTTTTGAAATAAACGAAATGCATGCAAGCACTAATATCAAGGGTAGTGCTCTAAATGACAGGAAACGTTTCATTGGTAATTGATTTTAAGTTTGAGTAATTGTTTTATGTCTGCTGCTTAATGCTGCAGTAACCCTGAACTATCTAATATCGTTCCAGCATTGGACCCATCGAAAGTTCTTAACATCTATTTCACAGTTAATAATTGCTTCATTTATAAGCGTTTCTGAAAATGATGTTTTGCCTTGGTGAAGTTTTCATTTCTGCGATATTATCCTGATACTTAATGCTATTTCTCCTTGTTCCTCTTACTGTCCAGCCTTTGAAGGGTAATTTCAACTTTAAATTGCCACCGTGTTCCGAATAAATTTTCAATTCGCTTACAACTCCATTTTCTTTTCTTGCGCTCACTAAAAAGGCACCCTCAGCTCTTAATGTTTTGAAAGAAACATTTTTCCATCCTTCAGGAACTGCGGGGAATATTTCAATCACGCCGCGATGATTTTGCAACAGCAATTCATGAATGCCCTGGGCAAATGCAAAATTGCCTTCCAACGTGAATGGCCGGTATGTTGCGTTTGAAAACTCACCGCCATTCTGGTCGCCATTTAAATGAAAACTATTTGGAGAACAGAAATTGGAAGCAAAGATTTGCAATTGTTTTACTGCATTATCCCCTTCTTTTGCCCTGGCATACAGACAGGACATCCAGCTAAAGGAATAGCCGCACCACTCGCGGGTGCCAAGGCTTTCGATATGTCGCAGTGATTTTTTTATGACAGAAGAATCTCTTGGATTATAAACGTCTAACAAACACAAAGGATAAATTGCCATGTAAGGAGACATGTGGCGGTGAGATACATCCAGAATTTGACCGGGTGCGACTGTAAGGCCAGCCTCATTTACATCCAGTTCTGGTAATAAACAGGGGGTGGGTAAAGTCCGGCGTTTGAGAACAGTAGAGTCCAGACCGGTAATTTCGTTTGAAGATGTAAAAGCAAATTTGCATAATGCCAGATCATAATTAGTATAGTTGGAAAACCAGGCTTTAATGCTATTGTCATTAAACTCTGGGCTCGAACTTAAGGGCAACTGATGCGTGTCCTTATCAATCATGCTCCTCAGATACAGAATAACCTGCCCATAATATGGTTTCAATTTTTCATAAAAAAATCTATTGTCCATACCGTATTTCCATTGCCAATAAAAATGTTGCGCGAGCCAGCACACAGTGGTCGGGCTCATAGAATACTGTATCCAACCGCCCATCGGTTTGCCCGTGATGGTTGTAACACCTGGAACATTCAACCCATCAACACCAAAATATTGCTTTGTCCATCTTTTATTTTGTCGTTTCGTTTTCCATAGCCAGTTTGTGAAGGAGGCCGTCAGATCAAGATGATTGCTTTGATATCCGGGCCAATAACTTAATTCCGTATTCAAATCGTTATGAATATCTCCCTTCCATGGTGGCAGATTGCCATTGTCTGCAGTCCAGATCGCCTGCAGAGAAATTGGCGGCGTGTTGCTTCTTGCCACGCACCCGAATTTGTACATTTCCAGATAGTATTGTTTTTCCAGGATTTTATCAGGAATGGAAACTGCAGAACGGTTCCAAAAATTATTCCACCACTGTATATGAGAAACCCAACCATTGGGCTCCTTAGCCAATGGATCCAGTTCAGCCAGCATCGCATGCTTGTTAATAGTTATTGTCCACTCGCCTACGAAATGAGTTGCAGAGAATTTTTTCCATTTTATCAGTACTTCATAATAGTTACCATTACATGTTGGCTGATGATAAAGAATGCTGTTAGGCGTTTTTTTGATTGTTCCCTTTCCATACCCTAATCTTTCCAACCCCTGGCCTTCCACGCTACTTCCAGTCACATTGTTTTTATCTGCATCATAACCGGGAATGATTAGCGAAGGAAGGATGGCATGTAAAGAAAAATCCTTATGCGGTAAATTTTCAAAACTAAAATAACCAACCTGTTTTGTTGCGTGGATATAATTTTGAAGCAACACGCCATTTTGATATTTTATGGTGCTTACCGCCTTTTCAATATCCAATGCATTCCAGATAACTTTCCCAAATTTTCTCAGATCAAATTCCATGGCTGCTCCTGGAATCTTTGTTGGTGCAGGGTATTTTTCATAAGGCGCGTCTCCAATTTTTTGTACCGTATCGTAAGTGTTCTTTTTCACCTGTTCCACCACCCAGCTGAATCTTAATTTATCAATTTCAGGCATCGGCCGGTCATCCCATAAATCAACCCTGTCCAATGAAATCCTTACTGTTTCATTTTTTTGCCATACCAAGGCACCGAGCCAGCCATTGCCTAAAGGAATGGCTTCGTCCCATCTTTTGGCCAGTGAATCAAATACAAGATTGTGCTGTAGCCCTGGCTGTGCAAAAACATTTGCATAGCTCAGTAAAGTATAAATAATGCAAATTGGTTTTATTTTCAATAGCTGTGTTATTTTTTGATTGGTGGTGGCTTTACAATAACTGTGTCGTCTCTGAAAAGCGGAACATTGTATCCGCCTGAATCCAGCAACGCTTTTGGGAATGCTTTTTTCAATGCTGCCCAGTCTGAGTTTTGTATGCCGGTCTGATACAAATAAAGGGATTGCAGTTTTTTCAAATTTCTTAATTGCAATATGGATGCAGCAGTGATTTTTGTACCGACAAGATTTAATATTTGCAACTGAGCTAATGTTTGCAAATAATGCAATCCGCTGTCAGAGATATTTGTCTTATCCAGTTGCAGGGTCGTTAAGTTAGTGCACTCAGATATTATTGCAAGCGCGGAATCATTTATTTGGGTATTGCTGAGTTTCAACCAAACCAATTGTTTTTTCAACGGAAGCAATAATTTAATTACAGGATCCCGGATATCTTTAGACATACTAAAATTTGCTGAGAGATAATTATTGTTTTGTGCTACCGGTAGTACAACTATGCCAAGATCTTTTAGCCTATCTATTGCAGTTTCGTCCGCTCTTTCGACAGGAGTTGAAGGAACATACGTAGTCGTTTTTCTTTCCTCCTGGATATGCTGCAATGCAGTTAAGAATGGTTTCATTTTTTCAGGTTGTGGTAGTTCTTTAACTTTTTTTACAAAATCAGCACCATTATCGATCCACCATTTCAGCAGCGATATTTCCTGCTCTGTCAATTGTGGCTTTTCTTTGGGTGCCATATGATGCTCGTCCTCTCGCGGGAGCGAGATGCGTTTCACCAATTCGCTTTCAGCTGACTTGCCCGGAATAATAATTACGCCATCTTTTCCACCTTTCATTATCAGTTCCGGTTTATCTAGTCGCAATTTCCCTTTTTGTTTTTTATCCCCATGGCAGCCATAACACTTTGTCTGAAAAAGCGGTTGGGCTATATCGGTATATACGACAGCTTCCTGAACATTCTGAATGGTTCTTCGTTTTATTACAGCTACGGTGTCACTTGTAAATAGATTTGTCAAAGGTTGGCTAAGATAGTCGCTGCCATGCGTCAACGAGCCGCCGAGATGGCCAGTAATGAATATCAGTATTACCAGTATCAGCGCTAGTGGCAGTTGCCATTTTTGCAAAGCAATTTTTCTGCGGCAAAAAAACGTGAGCATGGAAACAACTGCCACACTTATACCCAGCCATTGGTGCAAGGCCACCGCATCGTCATCATAATCACCTGTCTGAAATAATAGGTAACCGGTAACGCATGCGGCTATCGCACTGATCATTCCCAACAATAAGATAATGTTAATTGCTGGCTGCAGATGCGCATATCTGTCCTTCCTTGACTGCCACAAAAACAGACAGGCAAGCAACAGGATACCAATAGGAAGATGGACGAGAACGGGGTGCAGATGGCCAATAAATTCTGTGACTGACAATAACACTTGCTGCGTATTTTTATTGAAGATAGCGTTTGCGCAGCAACTGCATCATGTGTACGTTAACTGCCCATTGGTCTGCCACGGGCTGAACAGTATAAGGCAACGCGGGCATATAATGCGGCGGGCCGAATTCCGTCAATACGGTCAGCCGCTCACCGGTTTTCTTTTTTTGCACAACCACTTTGTCCCACCATGAAAAATGTGCTTTCACTGCATCTTCCCATTCAGGCGCGCGGGGGTCGTTAACCTGGGGGCCTTCTTGGTGTCCAATGCGTGCATGAATATGATCCACTCTTTGCAAAACCATATCCACTGTTTCCTGCTGGTCCTGTAGCAGGCTTTCGTGTACGTTGCACCAATGAGAAATATCCAAGGTAATTCTTAAGCCGGGAATTTTTTCGATGAATGTTCTTGCAACAGGTGCTGAATATAAAATCCTTGAGCGATGCGTTTCATGGCATATTTTTATGCCCGTATCCTTTGCAAGTTGCATCGTATACTCAATAAAGTTTCTATTGTCGTCAAAAGCAAAATAATCTTTTCCTGAATGACAGTTGATGTACAATGGTTCTTGGATCGTGTTCGTCGCAGCAGCTGTCACCATTTTTTTGAAAGATGCAAAGTTATCTTTGAAATTTGTTTCATGTCCCGCACATAAAAAACCAACCTGAAGCTGATATTTTTTCAAAGCAGCAAACAAATCATCATGTGCCTGTGGCTCCGCCTGCCACCAGATCTCAATCCCATCATAGCCATCACGCGCCACTTTGGCGCAGTATGCATCAATGGTTCCGGGAAAGCCCCAATTGGTTGCCATTATTTTTAAATCAAAATCGTTGTTCATATTATGTATTGGTTTGTTGGGCAAAGAAAATGTTTCCATGGTTGAAAGCAATAATCCCGTCGTTGCGGTTGCTGATGTTTGAATGAAATTTCTTCTTTTCATATTTTTTATTCTCCAACGGTGAGGCGACTAGAGGGTTAGCTCCAGTCAAAGTGCACCTCTTTTCCGTCGAGCTTCCATTTCGAAGGAAGCGGGTTTGTGAGCCAATCCAGCGGTTCGGCCACGGGTTGAGGTTTTGCAGCTTGCGCGAAACCTTTTTTGATGGATTGCTTCTGGTCCTGGCCCACCGCATCAGGCTGCGCCGAAATAAATAAGGGGGCGCTGCTTTGCGCAAGCAATTGCATCCATTGTTTATTTTTTTCCCATGGCACTTTATTGGTAAGCCCAACGCAATCCCCATCTGCCTCATAAAAGGTTTTGTGCTGCACCATGCGAAAACCAAGGGTGTTCACACCCATCTTTTTTGTCCGCTCCCATTCATTTCCGCTAGTATCATCCCCAGTACGGTTGAGCTCAAACATCCCCGCAGATAAATGGCTCATGGTGTTGCAGCCAATAATATATGTATCACCAGCTGATTCGCGGATGGCTTTGTACAAATGCAAAATAAT
>DATMMJ010000318.1:0-4022 GCA_035569795.1 Puia sp.
ATTGCAATGCCGGTGATATTTTTAAGGGCGGTATTGCGATTGATTCTTCAAAATACGGAACAGCGGAAAGTCCCATTGTCATCGGTTCCTACGGCAATGGTAAAGCAATTATTAATGGAGAGGACTTAAATGCAATTATTATTAACAATTCAGCTTATATTAATGTTTCTAATCTTCAGCTTAAAGGCAACGGAAGAAAAAATGGGAATATAAAAGATGGCGTGATCATAAATAACAGCAAAAATATTTCTATAAATAATTTGGAAATTTCCGGTTTTCAAAAATCAGGCTTATTGATTTATAATTCATCAAAGATTTCTAGTGTAAATGTATATGTGCATAATAATGGAGCTGCGGGGATCACCGTGGAAGGGGCGTACGGTAGTAAAGTGACAAGCCGCGATATCATCATAACACATTGTCAGGCTGTCAATAACCCTGGCGACCCGACAAATCTCACTAACCATAGTGGAAATGGGATTGTCGTTGGCCATTGCACGAACGTGATTATTGAAAAATGTTCGGCAACCGATAATGGCTGGGACATGCCCCGTATTGGCAATGGACCTGTTGGCATTTGGGCTTATGAAGCAGATAGTATAATAATTCAATATTGTCTCTCCTATCACAATAAGACTTCCCCCGGCGCTGCAGATGGGGGCGGATTTGATTTAGACGGGGGTGTTACCAATTCTATTATTCAATATTGCCTTTCTTACGAAAATCAGGGTAGTGGTTATTGCATGTTCCAGTATTGGGGAGCAAGCCCCTGGCACAATAACGTGATCCGCTATAATATCAGTGAAAATGACGGCACCGTCTCCGATTCAAGAGCCGGCGCGTACGTTTGGAACAGCTCAAGTGATGAGAAACAGTTTTATGATTGTGATTTTTATAACAATACTATTTATAATTCCAAGGAAGCCGCTTTAAGTTATTCTGCAAAAAGTGAAAGAAGAAATTTCAGGTTCTTCAATAATATTTTTATCGGGAAAGACAGCTTAATAAGAGGCAATAAAGGCAAAGATGTTTTTCTTGGGAATGATTGGCTTTGCCTGACCAGCCGGTTCAATCTGGAAGGCATCCATGATATTGAAACATGGGCCAAAAAAAACAATCAGGAACAAATGGCTGGCAAAATGACTGGGTTAAATATAAACCCATTATTCATCAACCCGGGCAATGCTCAAACCACTTCAGCTGACAGCCTGCAACAATTCATCAATTATCAATTGCCGAAAAATTCTTTGCTCAGAAGGGGTGGGATTAACTTGAACGTGTTCAAAATTAATACCGGCAAGTATGATTTTTTTACGGGCATCGCTCCTGCCAGTGGGATTGGTGCTTGCTTTTAAAATGAAAATGAAATGGAAAGAAGAAAATTTATTCAGGATACTGCGGGGTTTGGGTTAGTGGCACTCCCTTTTACCAAAGTATGGCAGAGATTTAGATTCCCTTTTTCGGTTATGTATAACCGGGAGTTATCTGGACCGCAGAAACCTGTTTTCATTTACAACAACTGGTCAGCTTATGATGAGCTCTCGGACAATGTTGCGCAGACCGAAGCCCTTGCTATGCAAGAATTAAATGAAATAATCAGGCTTAAAACCAGTGGAGTAGAAATTGATTATTATGTGATGGATGCATTTTGGTTTGATATAGACGGCGGATATAGGACCTGGCATAAACAACATTGGCCAAACGGCCCTGATAAATGGCTTGCTGTGTGTAAAGAAAATAATATCATTCCCGGGATGTGGTTTTCCACAAATCTGGTTGCAATGGGAGGTAAAACAGCGTTGGCTATTATTCCTGAATGGGGAGATTCCGTCGGTACGGATCCTAACATTTTATGTTTGTTTGATGGGGGTTACCTAAATCATTTATCCGCAACTTTGCAAATCTGGTATAATAAAGGCGTTCGTCTTTTCAAGTTTGACTTTGCCTATTTTGAAGCAGTGACATCAGCCATGAAAGACAAGTATTCTCCAGATGAAATAAAGGAAAAAAATAAAGTTGCATTCATGAATATGCTGCAACATTTTCGCGCAAAAAACCCCGATGTGCTGATTACAGGATACAATGGCTTTGGTGGTGATATGGAAAACACCTACACCGCATTTGATAAAAAAATTGATCCACGCTGGCTCGATACATTCGATACACTGTATTGTGGGGATCCGCGTTTTTCTGATGTCCCGATGATGAATGTATGGCGTTCTCAGGATAATTATTCCGATCATCAGATAAGCGCATACAAAGCATATGGCATGCCAATGCGCCGCATAGATAATTGCGCTTTCATGATTGGCAAAACGGGCACTTGCTATTATCGCGCAACCCATTGCTGGAAAGGGATGTTGATTTTGGAATTAGCTCGTGGTGGCTGGGTAAACGTATATCACGGTAATCTTGAACTATTGAATGACGATGACGCAAAGTGGTTCGCAAAAACGCAAAGCCTGTATCGTGAACTTCAGCAACAGGATAAATTCAGCACATTTGGAGCAATACCTGGCAAGGGAATGCTGTATGGCTTTAAAGCTGCAGGAAAGATGGGAGAAGTATTCACTGTGATAAATCCCTCACAGGAAATTGCAACTATTATTTTGCCTAGTGATGTTGCCAAATCAAAATTATTATATGCTGACGGCGGATATAAACCCTTGGTAAAAGGGAATTCACTTACTCTTGGCCCTGAACAATTGGTTGTTGTTGGATTTGGGGGATATGCCAATGAAGACTTTGATTTAGGGACTGATGAAACGATCCGTATCCCGCACACCATTTCTACATTGAATGTGCTATTCAAAGAAACAGGAAAGAATACCCTTGAAAGCGCAGTGCATAATATTCCTTCAAAAAATATCAGGATTGTTCTCCAGCAATTTGATGCAAATGGACTGCCACACCGCAGTTGGGGCGGTGCTCCGCCAGATGGGAAAAAAATAAGCGAGTTTATAAAAATTGTCCCAACACAAAATGGAAAAGAAGTACAAATGCATATCGGGAATGATAGAGTGATATGGAGCGGGCTATCATGGGCTGTGGGAGAAATAGATAAAAAGGATATTGACAGGACAAATGCATTGAACATTCTATGTATTTCCACTGAAAAAGAATCGATGCGTCTAAGGGCGGAAATATATGCAGTAGGGTATGAATAGGTCAAATCTTGCATTCAGAAAATAAAGAGGCTGGGATCCCAATAGGCGAATCTAGGGAATTGCCGGTAGTGTAAGGATCGAATGAGAAAAATGCCCGGGCTCGATGATTCCAGCAATCCATTGCTTCGCTTACCCATCGAAAATGACAAGGCTGAAATAAAGAATGAAAGCAATAAATAGATCCATTTGCATCAAACACCGCAAAGCAATTTTGCTTTTCCTATTACTATGCTCTGGACATTGGATTTCACTGGCACAAAAAAATATGGGATTCGAATCAGGGTTGAAAAATTGGCATATTACCGGCAACAAGCCCAATGCTACTATTGACAGCATTCATGCCTACCAGGGAAAATACTGTGCACGGATCGGCAACAATGCAAGCATTTCTCAAAGAATAAAAGTAAACCCGCTTTCTATCCTTCAATTCAATATTTATGTAAAATGCAGCGACACCACAACAAAAGCCTATTCATTCATACGATTTTACAATGCCCATGACCGTGAATTGCTGGAATATAAAAGCGAAGCGATTTCCTCTTTAAAATATGAACAAACCGGCAATTACACCGAAGCGCCGCCATTTACCGCATATGCTCTTGTCGGAATTAGAAGAGACTCCACGGAAGGGTACGCTTATGTGGATTCGCTAACCTTAGAATTAGATATTGGCAACCCTAGAGTCAAGCACAAGCCTTTGTGCAACCTCGATGAATACATGCAACCATTCTGGAGCGGAGACACGGTGTACAATGAATCTGTTTTGATGTATTCGGAAAATGGCAGCGCAGCAAATGGAAAATTATTATTCAATCCGTCAAAAATTCTGGCAGTTAAAAGCTGTGATTTAAAAAA
>DATMMJ010000319.1:0-2894 GCA_035569795.1 Puia sp.
AATCCATCCTCCATTTATTCTTATGGACGCGAATGCAGAATGGCTGTGGAATCTGCCAGGAAGACTGTAGCAAAGATTTTGAACGCCCATCCAGCTGAAATTTTTTTTACATCGGGGGGAACTGAAAGCTCAAACACTGCAATTACCTCTAGTGTGCGTGATCTTGGTTGCACGCATATAATCACGTCAGCGATTGAGCATCATGCCACATTGCATACTGTTGAACATCTTCACTCCAGAGGCGAAGCATCTGTTGGATTTGTGAAATTGTTGCCGGATGGCCATATTGATTTGGAAGACCTGGAACAATTGCTGTCTCAGAGCACCGAAAAATGCTTGGTCACGCTGATGCATGCAAATAATGAAATTGGCAATATTCTTGATATTCAGGCGGTCGGCGAGATCTGCAAATTGTATGGGGCCTTATTTCATTCGGACACTGTACAGACCATTGGACATTTCCCTTTCGACCTGCGCAACACTCCCGTGCATTTTGTAACTGCCGCAAGCCATAAATTTCACGGGCCTAAAGGTGTAGGCCTACTGTATATTAATGAAAATATTAAAATAAACCCTTATATATACGGTGGCTCGCAAGAACGCAATATGCGGGCAGGTACGGAGAATTTATACGGGATCGTTGGCTTTGCGAAAGCCCTGGAAATAGCGGCAGCCAATTACGAAAAAGACAGTGCGTATATTCAAGATATCAAGAAATACATGATGGAACAGCTTGAAAAGCATGTGAAGCATATTGAATTTAATGGCGACGCGCTCGGAAAGAGCTTATACACTGTCCTTAACGTGGCCATACCAAAAACCGAAAAATCGGAAATGATTTTATTCAATCTGGATATCAACAATATCTGTGCTTCTGGTGGAAGTGCCTGCACAAGCGGCGCCGACCAGGGTTCTCATGTAATCCGTGCGATCAAGAATAATCCCAATCAAATTGCTATCCGGTTTTCTTTTAGCAAGCACAATACAAAAGACGAAGTGAACTTGGTGGTTAAAAAGTTGATGGAGTTGATTTAGTATGTTCTGGACACAACGCACCATGGCGTTTTGCACAGACCCAAATAAATTCCTTCACTTCTTTGTGGCCGCGGCTAAGATATTCTTTTTAACTTAACTGAAAATATTTGGCCATGTGCAAGAAATCGCCTTTCCTTTTTTCTATAATATTGGTTATTGTTTGCTGGGGTTTTGAGTCTTCTGCAAATAACAGTACATCGATTGAAGACACTGCTGGTAAGCATCCTGGCTGGAGCTATCAATCCAACATTTATGAAGTAAACCTGCGTCAATACAGTGGTGCAGGAACTTTCAAAGCTTTTGAAAAATCACTTCCGCGGCTAAAAAGGATGGGAGTGGAAATATTATGGTTCATGCCCATCACGCCCATTGGCATGGCGGGAAGGAAAAACTCACCTGCAGATATGGGATCTTACTATGCAGTGAAAGATTATTACAAGGTGAATCCTGACTATGGAACTTTGGAAGATTGGAAAAAATTAGTGAAACATGCACACACCATGGGTTTTAAAGTGATCGCCGATTGGGTGCCCAATCACTCTGCGCCCGATAATCCCTGGATACAAAATCATCCTGACTTCTATAAAAAGGATAGCACCGGGAAACCTGCAGTACCATTCGATTGGAGCGATACCCGACAATTGAATTATGATAACCGGGAACTGCGAGACAGCATGATTGCAGCGATGAAATGGTGGCTAATACAGACGGATATTGACGGCTTTCGCTGTGATGTGGCCTGGAATGTGCCGGATGGTTTCTGGAAAGAAGCGATTGCTGCATTGCATAAAGTAAAAAATGTCTTTATGCTTGCTGAAGGAGAGAAACCGACCTTGCATGAAGCTGGTTTTGATGAGACTTACCCATGGAGCGTGATGAATGTGGCTTACGGTATCTATTCCGGTAAAACAAATTTAAAACAACTGGATTCTGTGATCAATTATAACGAACACGTATATCCAAAAAACGCGTTCAGGTTGTATTTCACAACAAATCATGATGAGAATAGCTGGAATGGTACGGAGTTTGAAAGATTTGGAGAAGCTTATCAAACTTTTGCTGTATGGGCATTTACGATGAAAAATAGTGTTCCGTTGATTTATAGTGGTCAGGAAGAACCTAATAAGCGGCGATTGAAGTTTTTTGTGAAAGATACCATTGTGTGGAAGAGCTTTAGCCTTTTGCCATTTTATAAAACACTTTCTACACTTCGCAGAACGAATGTTGCGCTCGCAGCAGATGCTTCTATTAGAAAAATAAAAGCGGGAGATGAAAATGCAGTAGACGCATTTGTCAGGCAAAAGAGCGGGCACAAGATACTGGTCGTCTTGAATTTATCTGGTAAAGACCAAAAAATTGAAATTAAGGAGGCTTCACTGGCTGGCAGCCCATTTAATGTGTTTGAAAAAAAGCATGAGGAAATCAGTCCTTTACAAAGCTTTACTATTGGACCATGGGGTTATGTTGTGTATGATTACAATGCGAAATAATTTGTGATTACATTTCTGGCTGGTAAAAGTCATTTAATTGCATGCAGGCAGTCATCGGCATTGATATCGGAACGACAAACACCAAAGCAATTGCTCTTACAAAGGAAAGCAAGGTGATTGCTTCTTCAAATATTTCCTATGTGCACGTTTCACAGCAACCAGGATTGGACGAAATTGAACCTTCAGTGATACTAAATGCTGTTGTTGGTGTGCTCAAAACAATATTGTCAGAGGCAAGGTCCAAAGCAGAAATATGCGCCGTCAGCTTTAGCTGTGCTATGCATAGCTTAATGGCCGTTGATGAAAATGGTACTCCACTTACAAACATTATCACCTGGGCTGATTTACGAAGCGCTGAAGAAGCAAGAA
>DATMMJ010000320.1:0-3808 GCA_035569795.1 Puia sp.
GGGCGCAAAGAAAAAACAGGTGCTAAGATCGAAGTCTTTTTACTGCGCGAACTCAACAAGCCAAACCGGCTGTGGGATGTGATAGTTGATCCTGCAAGAAAAATCCGTGTGGGCAATAAATTATACTTTGGCGACGCCGACGAACTGGTTGCCGAAGTGATTGACAACACGACCAGCCGTGGCCGTACCATTCGTTTTTTATGGGATGGCACAGATGATGAGTTTCGCCAAATGCTGGAGATTCTGGGTGAAACCCCGTTGCCCAAATACATCAAGCGCAAACCCGATGAGGAAGATAAAGAACGGTACCAAACAGTCTATGCAAAGCATGAGGGAGCAGTAGCAGCGCCCACTGCCGGCCTGCATTTTAGCAAAGAACTCATTAAGCGTTTAGAAATAAAAGGAATTCGCTTCGCAGAAGTAACCCTTCATACAGGCCTCGGCACATTCCGGCCGATTGAAGTGGAAGACCTGAGCAAACATAAGATGGATGCTGAGTACTATAAGATCGATGAAGAAGCATGCAAGATTGTGAACAAAGCAAGGTCTGCAAGCCACCGGGTTTGCTCCATCGGCACGACCACGATGCGTGCGCTCGAATCTTCATTTACTGCCGAAAAGTTATTAAAGCCCTCTGAAGGCTGGACGAATACTTTTATCCACCCTCCGTACCAGTTTAACATAGCCGATGCACTGATAACAAACTTCCATTTGCCAAAAACAAGCCTGCTCATCATGACTTGTGCTTTTGCAGGTTACGATCTAGCCATGGAGGCATATAAAAAGGCAATCAAAGATAAATACCGCTTCTTCAGCTATGGGGATGCAATGCTGGTTGTGTAACTGCAATTGTCGGATACGGATTTAGCTACATATTTCTGGTTGCTCGGAGCCAGCCCTACTCATTTACACTTTTAGCTGGACCAAGTGAATCCGCTCGTCAATATCGTGGTCTTTTCATCTGTTCATATATAGAAAGCAAATCCTTTGCAGATGCTTCCCAGGTAAATTGGGATGCTCGAGTTTTGCCTTTTTGGCTGTAGCTCGCTTGCAATGCATCACTTGACAAAATGCGTATTATCCCTTCTGTGATTTCGTCCGCCTGCAATGGATCCACGAGCAAAGCCGCACCAGCAGATACTTCTGGCATCGAGGACGTATTTGAAGTGATAACTGGGGTGCCACAGCCCATTGCTTCAAGAATTGGCAGACCGAAACTTTCCCTTAAAGACGGGTATAAAAAGAGTGTAGCAGCGCTGTACATCAAGGGCATTTCCTCAGCCGATACATACCCGGGAAAAATGAACCATTTGAAAAAATGCGATACGTTGCGTTTGGCGAGCATTTCTTCAACCAGTGTTTTATCATAATCAACAATGACAAGGGGGATAATATCTTTGGTTTGTCTGCAATAATTCACAAATGCAAGCACCACGTTGGGCGTATTTTTCTTGGGGGCTGTATTGCCTAAAAAAAGAAGGAAGTTTTCCGGCAAATTATATTTCTTTTTAAATACATTTTTCTCCTCCTCGCTGAAATGATCATTAAACCTTTCGTTGACAGCATTGTACACCACCTTCACTTTTTCTTCAGGAAGCCTTAGTTTCTCGACAATCTTTTGCTTCTCAAAATGAGAAACGGTGATTACCATTTGGCTTTCCCCAACCACCCTTGGCACTACAAAACGGCGATACAGATTGCCGAAATTCTGGTAAGGGGTTCCTTTAAAATCTACTTTTTCAAGATATATAATATCGTGCAGCGTAAGCAGCAAAGGTACAGGGCATTTAACAGGACCCGTATTGCAGGTACAATGAAGAAAATCAATACCGGCTCTACTAACCGTCTGGGGCAACCGAATTTGCTCCCAATCCGCATAGGTGAATGAGGAAATTGTTTGGGTTTTGAAATTGGATGTTTCCTTGATGCACTGCCGGTCGGCGTCATCTTTTGCAAAAAGTATATATTCATTATGCGTGTCAAGCCTTTGAATTTGCCTGATCAGTTCCAAAGCAACCACTTCCATACCATGTTTTTTTAGCCGGAAAAGCCGCTGTGCTTCAATGCCTATCCTCATTATTGATAATTTGCTTTTAGGAGGCAAGTTTAACCAATAACAACCAACTATACAAAATCAGGCGAAAATTACCTGGCCTCCCTCAAAAAAAATTACATTTGGAAATAATTTCTTTTATGAGACTATTATTGCTTTTGCTTTTTTATTCCGGTTTTTTTATGAATAGCTTTTCGCAAACAGTCATTCCCCTTTATAAGGACAGTATCCCCAATGCAAGGCCTTCGCGGGATGAAGAATCGTCAACGTATGAAGGCGATAATAAAATATTGATCGTGCATAATGTCTCACGACCATCACTAACCGTATATCTTCCTCCAAAACAAAAAGCAAACGGAACTGCCGTAATAATTTGTCCGGGTGGCGGCTACGCTGTCCTGGCGGCAAGCCACGAAGGTTCCGATGTGGCAAAGCAGTTCAATGAAATGGGTATTGCTGCTTTTGTGCTAAAGTATCGTATCCCAGATGAAAAGACGATGATCAATAAAGAAATTGGGCCACTGCAGGACGCGCAAAGAGCGATAAAAATAGTACGGGAAAATGCGGCCCAGTGGAACATCAACCCAAGCCGGGTCGGGATTATGGGTTTCTCCGCAGGGGGGCATCTGGCCTCCACTGCCGGGACACATTTTGCGACAGCATGGATTGAGAACAAAAACAATATCAGCCTGCGGCCGGATTTTATGATACTGATATATCCAGTGATCAGCTTCAGCGATGCAATCGGCCATATTGGCTCCAGAGAAAATCTGATTGGCAAGGTCCCATCTGCCGAAAAAATTGAGCAATACTCAAATGAATTGCAGATAACTTCTAAAACACCTGCGGCGTTTTTAGTGCACGCAGGCGATGACAATGTGGTGAAAGTCCAGAACAGCATTAATTTCTACGAAGCAGAGCAAAAAAATAATATCGGAGCTGAACTGCATATTTACCCTAAGGGTGGTCATGGCTTTGGGATGAATAACCCAACTACAAAAGATTTATGGATGGAAAGGTTAAGAAACTGGATAGATTCAAATGGTTGGCTTACAAAATAGGAGTTTTTCGCTGCAACCTTGGTTTTGAACTCCACGGCAAAAAGCAAAAAGCCTCTCAGTTTCCTGAAAGGCTTTTTAAATGAATATGGCAGCTACCTACTCTCCCGCATTGTGGTGCAGTACCATCGGCCATGAGGGGCTTAACTTCTCTGTTCGGTATGGGAAGAGGTGAACACCCTCGGCAAAACCACCATAAAGAAATTCAAACTATCTGCCATCAGCCGGAGCTAACGTCCAATAGAAAGGACTTGCTAAAATCTAATAAAATACATATTGGGAGTTGTAATAAAAAGTAAAAAAAATTAAAGCATACGGGCAATTAGTACTACTCGGCTTTACTGTTACCAGTTTTATACCTGTAGCCTATCAACGTCATAGTCTCTGACGGCCCTTAAAAGTAAACTCATCTTGTGGAAGGTTTCACGCTTAGATGCTTTCAGCGTTTATCCTGCCCGTGCGTAGCTACTCTGCACTGCACCTGGCGGCACAACAGATACACCAGCGGCACGTACGACCCGGTCCTCTCGTACTAAGGTCATGTCCACTCAATTTACTAACGCCCATCACAGATAGGGACCGAACTGTCTTGCGACGTTCTGAACCCAGTTCACGTGCCACTTTAATCGGCGAACAGCCGAACCCTTGGGACCTTCTCCAGCCCCAGGATGTGACGAACCGACATCGAGGTGCCAAA
>DATMMJ010000321.1:0-4304 GCA_035569795.1 Puia sp.
AATACAGAACTGAAATATAATATTCTTCAAACCACATCCTTGCTTGCGAAATTTACTTACACCGATATTTCTTTTTACGGTAAAAATGGGAGCGCGAGCACAGGCTCACCCGTGAGCTATGTGATTTTAGATGGACTCCTCCCGGGGAAAAATTATCTATGGGGCCTTGATATTACAAAAAAGCTTGGCAACAATTTGGAATTGGGTGTGCAATATGAAGGCAGAAAACCCGGCGAGGGTCCAACGGTGCACACAGGGAGGGCTTCCTTGCGGGCGATATTATAATAAAAAAACCGGGAAGATTGTCTTCCCGGTCTTTTATTATTTCAGGTTTTTCAGAGATTCCTAAATTGTAGTTAGCTGAATAATCCGCCTTTTTTCAATTCTTTTGTAGCTTCGCCAATCTTAAAACCATTGTGGAAAATTGATATTTTATACATGCCTTTCTGAAAGTCAGTGCCTTGTTGTTTCCATGCGAACTGAACAGATTTTGTCTTGCCTGCTTCGATATCTACCGGAACCTTGGCGGTAAAAGGTTTGTCGCCTTCTTCACGTGAAGTGAATGTTCCTGAACCTAAAGCAGGGACTGAGATGTCTTTACCATCCGGGCCAGTGATACAAACATATACATCAGTTTGGCCAGATTGCGCGATGCGGTTATTTACATCAAAGGAAATAACCAATTTATCAACTCTTTTTGCTGTAGTAGTGATTTTTTCTTTGCCATTCTTTCTTTCATGAACGGGGGTGATAGCGATATTGCTTGCATTCAATGTTGATGCAATATCCACTTTCTTTTCAAGGTCTTGTTTTGCAGTAGTTGTTGTTTGCAAATCTGTAGTCAATTTATCTTTATCCTGAGTCAACTGAGTTTTATCTGCAGTCAATTGTGTATTCTGCGCTGTCAACTCCTGGATTTGTTTTTCGTAATCACTGATTTTGTTATTCAGATCATTGATTAGCTGCTTGGCCTTCGCTAATTCAGAAGCAGTAGCATTTTTCTTATTCAGGATGCTGCGGATTTCCTGTTTCTTTTTTGCGATCTCGGAATTGCTGCTTGTTAGTTGTGCCTGCAATTTGTTGTTAGTGCCGGTAAGTGAATCCAGGCGAACCAGTGCGTCGTCAAAATTTTTCTGCACCTGCCCTTTTTCATCTGTTACTTTAGCAATTTGCGTCTGATCAGTTTGATGAACTTGCTCTTGCTTGTTGTTATTATAAAGCAAGTAGCCCCACGTGCCTAAAAAACCTGCGGCGAGTAAGCCGATGATCAGGTTCTTAAAATCCTTTTTAGGAGGTTGGCTTTGTGGAGATGCTGATGGATAGTTGGTCGTGCTCATAAATTGTATTTTTTTCTAAAAGTTTTAAAAAAAGTTTCCTACAAAATTTTTAAGGAGTTTTCCGTTCCATTCCCCCTTAGTCTAAAATCGTGCCAAATATTAGTTTTAAGACCGTTTTCTTTTTGTAAGTCATTGTTTATTAACATATGAAGTAAAAATGCAAAAATGTTTGTAAGCATTTAGCTTTAGGGATTTATGTAATATTGCAACCGATAAGCATGATTATGTCTGTTGATAAAATTATAAGTAACTGGAAAAAAGATAGCTTTAAACCCGTCTACTGGTTTGAAGGTGAGGAAGAATATTATATAGACAAGCTAATCGATTACGCAGAACACCACATCCTTTCTGAAGCTGAATCTTCCTTCAACCTGAGTGTTTTTTATGGCAAGGATGCTGACTGGGCATCGGTAATTAACGCATGTCGCCGTTACCCGATGTTTGCTAAAAGGCAGGTAGTGCTGTTAAAGGAAGCGCAGCAAATGAGGGATATCGAAAAACTGGAGCCCTACATTGATAACCCGCTTTCTTCAACAGTGTTTGTTGTTTCGTACAAAGAAAAAAAAATGGATGGGAGAAGCCGCCTTGCGAAGGTGCTGAAAGAAAAAGCGGAGGTGCTCACTACAAAAAAAATGTATGATAATCAGTTGCCTGAATGGGCAAACGAGATGGTTCAGTCTAAAGGATACGACATTTCACAGAAGGCAGTGATGCTTTTGGTTGATCATATTGGTAACGATCTAAGCCGCATTGATAATGAGATTGAAAAAATACTGGTCAACCTGGGCGGCCGCAGAAATATTACGGATGATGATATTGAACAGTTTGTAGGGGTGAGCAAAGAATACAATGTGTTTGAACTTCAGGACGCACTCGTGAAAAAAGATCTATCCAAGGCTATGCGTATCATTCAGTATTTTGAAGCGAACCCCAAAGCAGGCCCAATACAGTTGATTCTGACATCGGTATATAATTATTTTTCAAAATTATTCTCCATGTTTGGGATGAGCGATCTGAGTGAAAATGCCGTGAAGCCCCTTTTTTATAATAATATTTTTGCTGCCCGGCAAGCAATTGATGCGATGAGTAATTTTGGTTATGATGGCGTGGAAAGCACTTTGCTGCTGCTGCACGATTACAATCTCAAAAGCGTAGGGGTTAACAGCATTGGCAGGGAAGACGCTTCGCTACTCAAAGAACTGGTGGCGAAAATGATTGCCTAGGTAATAAGGCTGGCGAATGCAGGTCCTCTTGTTTCTTTGCATCAGTATACAGGCGTTCTCAGATGACTCCGAATTGTTAACCCTTGCTCCTCTCTGCGGCAAAATATCCAATTGTTTGTATTTTATCCTTGGCTAGTTGATCTTTCAAAGCCTCCAGCCCGCTCAATTTTTTCTCGCTGCGCAAATATTTTTTCACATATACCCGCAATCCCTTTCCATAAATAGATTCATCAAAATCAAATATATTCACTTCGACGGTTTTCGTGCTGCCCTGGACCGTGGGGCGGTTGCCGATATTCATCATGCCTTTGAGAGAATTGTAAACCGGGAATGGCGAATCATTTTTAATTGCAATGGATGGATCAAGAAACCCTTGACCATTGATCAGTGACAACTCCACAACATACACTCCGTCTCCGGGAACGATTTTTTCTTCCTCCTCTATTTTCAAATTTGCTGTCGGATATCCAATCGTTCTTCCTAATCTGTTTCCCTCAATCACCGTCCCTTCAAAAAAGAAATCGTATCCCAATAGCCTGTTTGCTGATTCAATTTCGCAGTTGGTGATCGCATCACGTATGCAGGTGGAGCTTACAGATACTGCGTTCAGTACGTGCACGGGTATTTCTTTTAGAATATAATTATAGTTACTACTGCAATCTTCCAATAAATGATAGTCTCCCTTACGTTGTTTGCCAAACCGGTGGTCGTAACCAATTATAATAGTATGCGGATGAAATTTTGAAATCAAAAAATCGCGCACATATTCTTCCGCTGACAATTCTGAAAACGCAGTTGTGAAAGGTACAATTACCAAATGATCTATGCCTTTTGCGGCAAGTAGTTCCGTCTTTTCTTCCAGCGTGTTGATTAGCTTGATTTCTTTTGAAGGAGGACCGATGATTTTCCTCGGGTGCGGGTGAAATGTGATGATGACTGTTTCTCCGTCTATTTTTGCCGCTTCGTCATTCAATTGTTGAATAATCTGCTGGTGCCCGGTATGCACGCCATCGAAGGTTCCGATTGTTACGACTGGATGCTTAAAAATCGGGAGCTGTTCTAAATCCTTATGTACATTCATTTTAAAAAAGCTGCTGCGAAAATACGTAAGAAGTCCGAAAGTCTGAAAGTCAGTAAAGTTGGAGAATTTGATAAAATTCAAACTGGGACACCATCGCCTTTCCAGCCTATGCTCGCTTTAGCTGTCAATCATTTACTTTTGCAGCTTACATTGTAAGACCCACATCATAAATTTAACTTCGCCTATGTCTCTTTATTCCCAGCGCGGTGTTTCAGCTCAAAAAGAAGAGGTTCATAAAGCAACGGAAAAATTGGACAAGGGGTTATATCCTTTCGCGTTCTGCAAAATCTACCCAGACTATTTATCGGGTGATGAAAGCTGGGTGAACCTAATGCACGCCGATGGGGCGGGGACAAAAAGTATTCTAGCTTATTTAAGTTGGAAAGAATCAGGAGACGTGAATGTCTGGAAGGGCATTGCCCAAGATGCAGTGGCGATGAATTTAGATGATCTTTTGTGCGTTGGGATCTGCGATAACATCTTATTCTCCTCAACTATCGACAGAAACAAAAAATTAATATCAGGCGAAGTGCTTGAAACAATCATCAATGGCACGCAGGATTTTTTTAATAACCTGAAGAAATTTGGTGTGAATATCCAATATCTCGGAGGTGAAACAGCGGATGTTGGTGATCTGGTGCGTACGATAGCCGTGAATGGAAC
>DATMMJ010000322.1:0-8141 GCA_035569795.1 Puia sp.
GTAATAAATTACGTACAGGCATTACTGTGGCTATTATTGCATTTGGCATCATGGCTCTTGTTGGCATAAACACAGCTATTGATGCGATGAAGCAAAAATTTACCGAGAGTTTTTCTGCAATGGGCGCCAACGGATTTATTATCCATTATAAAGAATATCAGGTACATATGGGTGGAAGGCGCGACCAAGTTGGCGAAGAAAAAAAAGGGCGCAAACAAAAAAAATCCAATGTGGGGAAACCCATCACAAAGGTGCAGGCCGAAGAATTCAAGGAGCAATTCCATTACCCCGCAAAAATAAGTTTGAATTTTCCAGGCTCGGGGGATGGGGTGGTTTCGCTGGGCAATAAAAAAACAACACCGACTGTGCGGATTTACGGGGGTGACGAAAACTATCCCGAACTCAATGGCTATACTGTCGCAGCGGGCAGGGATTTGAGCGGGCTGGACGTGAGATCAGGAAGAAATGTTTGCATAATCGGCAGCGATATTGCCAACAAATTTTTTGGCAGCAATCCTGAAAGACCACTGGAGAAGGCTATCAAAATAAACAATATTCCTTACCGGATTATCGGCGTACTGGAATCCAAAGGCACCACCTTCGGAAGATCTTTCGACAATATGGTGTTGACTTCTTATAATAATGTGCGGCAGTTTTTCAATTCAAATACCAATGCTTCATTTACCATCGCCGTTAAGGTACCAGATGTGAAGCTTGTAGATGCTGCTGTGGGTGAATCAGAAGGTATATTCCGGCCTATAAGAAGATTGACCACTATAGAAGACAATAATTTTGTTATTGACAAAAGTGACAGTATTGTTGAGATTCTTTTACGAAACCTGAGTTTTATTACCATCAGCGCTACGGTAATCGGCTTTATCACCTTGATTGGCGCAGCCGTCGGGTTGATGAATATCATGCTTGTATCGGTAACGGAGCGTACCAAAGAAATTGGTCTTGTTAAAGCAATAGGCGGCCAGCATAAAAGCATACGCAGGCAATTCTTATATGAAGCCATTATCATCAGCCTGATGGGTGCCGTATTTGGAATTTTCCTGGGCATTATCGTTGGCAATGCATTTTCTCTTGTCCTGAACACAGGCTTTGTTATGCCATACATCTGGCTTTTCAGGGGAATCCTGATCTGCTTCATAACCGGACTGCTCGCTGGTTTATATCCGGCCTTTAAGGCAGCAAGGCTCAACCCGATTGAGGCGCTGCGGTACGAATAAAAGGAAAGTTTGTTTGCCCCTTGAGAGAAATAATTTATCCCCGGATTTGCCTTTCCAACGCGAAAAAAAATCAGGTACACATTTTCTAGGCTACTATATTTTCAACACTTCAATCTATTGATTTGGGTATTTCGTATATCTGTTTAAAGCCACCGGACTTGTTGGCAGCAAACAAATTGTCAAACTGTTTGCAATGAAATTTTCATTGTGCTTCATTACCCTGGCAAACTGCATTTTTCTTTTATTTAATGAGTGGTAATTAATGAGATATACGAGTGCATATTATCTGATATTACTTTACTGTTTGGGAATGTTCAACCAATGGGTGCCCGTTGCAAAAGACGCGCTGTCCCATATATTTTCAGAAGCAATCCATCTCGCTACGGTGCATGCAAAATATGGAAACCACCACCTGCAGAAAGAACTAGAAACCACGACTCGTGAAAACAGCAAGAACCATAATGCTATTCCGACAGAACCAAATTTCTCAGTCCATGTCTGCACAAATGGTTGCACGTATGATTTTTATGCAGCCGTACAATACAAAGCTTACCCCTTCTTAGTAATCCCCGACACAGCGGATATTATTGTTTGTACGCAGTCGCCACCCCCCAAATTTTCCTAGCCATTTTTTTTACATAAACACCCGCGAGCTCTCTTTGACTTGGAGAGAGAGAGCGTGTGTGTGGAGGAAGACGTTTGGTGCAATATGCACCGGCATGTTTCCTTTTTCACATGTCTTAAAGCAGAGTTGGTTGCTTTACTTTCTGTCTGCATTGCAATTTCTTGGTATGAATAAAATTATTTTGACGAGCATAATAATAATTCCACTATTATCTTCTTTTCGAGTTAGTGGGCAGTCCACTATCAGAGGTAAAGTAGTTGACCAGATAACCAATGAACCGCTTGAATCGGCTGTAATAACTAATGCAAGATCACTAAAAAATACGCTTACAGATAAGCAAGGTTATTTTATGTTGAAAAATCTGATAATTGAAGATTCCTTTAGTATCTCTTTTATCGGGTATAGGTCAAAAAAAATAAAGATGGCATCTGATAACGCGAACCTCACAATCCAACTTGAAAAGGCGCAAATTGATTTGAAAGAGGTGGTCATTACAAACCATTCTAATAATTTAGCTACTTCACGAATGCTCAGTAGTATTGACCTTAATATGCTGCCTTTAAAATCGGCGCAGGATCTGCTCCGGTACGTCCCCGGACTGTTTATTGCCCAACATCAGGGTGGCGGGAAAGCGGAACAGATTTTTCTTCGCGGCTTTGATGCAGACCATGGAACTGACGTACATATTTCTGTAGATGGAGTACCGGTGAATCTTGTGTCCCAGGCACACGGCCAGGGATATGCCGACTTGCATTTTGTGATTCCTGAAACCATTGCCGGATATGATTTTGGCAAGGGCCCTTATTATGCATCCAAAGGAGACTTTTGTACAGCAGGTTATGTTGCATATAAGACGATCGATGTACTGGACAGGAATATGATAAAAATCGAAGCCGGGGAGTTCAGTACAACGCGAGCAGTTACCATGATCAATCTTTTGGGCGGGAAAGCAAAACAAAAAGGTACTAGCGCATACCTTGCGGGAGATGCATTATATACTAATGGTGGTCCCTTTGACGTGCCTCAGCATTTTAACCGGTTTAATTTTTTGGGAAAATTTACCACAAAACTTGGCAACAACAGTATGTTAAACATCTCGCTTTCATCCCTAATTTCCGGATGGAGGGCTGCTGGAGAAATCCCAAATCGTGCGCTGGCTGAAGGCTATATCAAAGACCGTTTCGGAAGTATTGACACTCAGCAAGGGGGATACACTTCAAGAGCCAATGCTAATGTCAGACTTACCACAAAATTAAGAAATGATTTTACCTGGGAGAATCAAGCGTACTATTCACATTATTATTTTGATCTCATCAGCAATTTCACCTTCTATTACGCGGACCCGGTAAATGGTGATGAGTTTGGCCAGCATGAAAAAAGAGAAACATATGGTTATAAGAGTCTCGTTACTCATCAAAATTATTTTGGCAATGCCACACTTACCTCGACTGCGGGAGTCGAGCTCAGGAGAGATTATACTCATCCAAGCTGGCTTGCGCACACCCTTCACCGCGACAGCATCCTTGATTTCATCCAACTTGGCAGTGTGACTCAAGCAAATCTGGATGGCTATGTAGATGAAACATTTGAAACGGGTAAATGGCTTTTTAACATTGGGGGAAGATTTGACTATTTCAATTTTTATTATCTCAGTACAGCCCCTGCCTCGGACACAGCGGCACTTATCTATACTGCGAGGAAGAGGTCCCAGAACAAATCGATCATCAGCCCAAAAATAAATATTCAATATACCATAAATCCGAAAACACAGTTGTACCTGAAGATGGGTAAGGGCTTTCATTCCAATGATGCGCGGGTGGTGATTGCCAACGAGGGGTACCAGATTTTACCCTCTGCATATGGTACAGACATTGGCATCAACTGGAAGCCCACGCCAAGGCTTTTTATTAACGCAGCGTTATGGTATTTATATCTGCAACAGGAATTCACTTACGGATCAGACTATGGAGATGAAAGTGTGCAGCCCGGAGGTAGGACAGTTAGAAAAGGCATTGATGTTTCTGCGCGGTATCAGATCAGTGACTGGCTTTTTGCAAATGCGAATGTGGACTTTGCGAGGCCAAGAGAAATTGACCAGCCCAAAGGAGAAAATTATCTGCCACTTGCGCCTACTTTCACGAGCACCGCTGGTTTGTTTTACAAGTGCAAGAACGGTTTGAACGGAGGCATCAGTTACAGGTATATGCATAACAGAGCGGCAAATGCGGATTATTCTTTAACTGCTGTTGGCTATTTTATTACAGATCTTACTGCCAACTATACAAAACGCAAATTTGAAGTCTCTTTTGCTGTAGAAAACCTCTTTAATCAGAGGTGGAATGAATCTGAGTTTGCATATTTGTCACGACTCAAAAATGAAATAGCTCCAGTTGATGAAGTAAGTTATACACCCGGTCTTCCTTTTTTTGCCAGGTTTAAGCTGGCTGTGTTTTTTTAGAAATGAATTGTTGCGTCCCTATTGGAAAATCTTTCTTTTTGAAGATTTATGTGATCATGAAACCATACTATTGGTACCCCGGTAACGATTTATAGGGAGTGTACATTACTACTATGGAGACCCCCTGAGAGTCCAAAATCTCACGAGCTACCGGTTATTAATTTTCGTAATTCGAAAGTTTGTTTCCCGAATCTACAAGTGATTAGGTAGTCTTCCCATTTAGGTTTGTGTCTTTTTTGGGAAAGCTCCAATGCCTTCTCATCTTGGTAAAGCTGATTGATGAGAAATGTTTTTTTATTACTTATGCTTATTAAATCAATGTAATTTAGCTCTCAAGCAATTGGCCCCTTTACTGATAACGGATTATATGGACAGTAATTTTTTTGCATACCTGCAGCGGCTCGAAATGATGGCTTTTTTTTCCGGTTATCCATTAATATATTTTGTGATTCTTTATCTCAGCGGAAATCAGCAATCAAAAAACAATTTTAGAAACAATCTCTCCTCTCTTTTGCCTTTTGCTTATGCTCTTTTAGGTACTTTATACATGGTCCTTCAATTAAAAAATTTATACCCTGACTATTCTTTTGAAAATATAAAACTGAGAGTCCATCAGCCCTACCTCAAAATCTGGGGACTTTTATCGATCCTTTTCTGGATTCCGGCCCTTGGCAAAAAGCCAGTTTTCAGTTTGCTGCATAGTCTTGTTTTTTTCTTTTTTTTAGTATTGGATTTATTCTTTCAGTTATTCAGCTCATCCGCAGATAGAAATATTTTAAGGAATGATATGAAAATATATACCGGTAGCCTAATCTTGAACCTAATTGCTTTTGCGATGATTGTATTTGCGTCCTTTCTAAAAGCCTATTACAAAAAGTATTTGAAGCTTTGATCCTCAGTTAGAAATTTTTTATCTCTTTTATTTTGCATACAAATGTGTGAATCTTGCAAATTTGTTGCAGGATTGTGTAAGATTAATAGGTCAATAAAAACCACTTTTGTAACATAAAGGGAGCTCAATTAATTCACGTAAGAGGATACTGGAAATTATAATCCTTTATTGACCACCTTATTATTTTAGGAGGTGACCACTATCGGTAATGATTATCTATCGCCTTTGTCGTAGATGTATTATATATCCCTTCTTACCCCGCATAATTTCCAATTATTATCCGATTGCAATTTTTTTCAATCTTAAATGGTAATGCAATTTATTATTAGCTGTTATGATTCGAGAAAGTTGCCATTGATAAATGTCACGACAAAGCCTGATATGCGTCAGGTAATTCCAAAATTTTAAAAAATAGGTTTGTCCGTTTATGACAAAATAATTTCTTCATTCAAAAAAAGCGTTTATGAAACTCCTTGGCACTAAAATAATTTTACTCTTCCTGATTGTTGTAAGTTTTTATGGGTATGTAGCCAGTTGTACACATAAAGACCAGGTACTGCCATCTTCTTCAACAACCACTCCAGTGATTACACGTGGCACAGATATTTTTTTGCCGGGATCTGAGACAATTGGTGATACGACGCAATGGAAGATGGATCAGGTGCATTCCAGCGTCTTATGGTCAGGAAGCTATCTGGAACAATCTGGCTTGCTGACCGGGCGGTTTAACATGTTCGGAATATATGGTATCACAGCTTCATCAAAAGGAAAATATGTAACCACAGGTCAACCAATGCCAGACACCTCCTGGGCTTTTAATGAAAGCGACCCTACAAAAACATATTTTACCGGATACGTGCAAGTGAATACCTCAAATACAGGAGAACCCGGCAGAGATGGCGGATGTTATCTGGGATTCGTAACTGCACCAAAAATGATAACTGGCACCCAAAACCTGACAGACTCTAACATTGCACTTATCAGAACCACTCAGATAACACTTGACCCGTTAAGCCCTGGATATATTGTTACGATGGTAATGACCTGGCAGGGTGGGCTTGGGGCGCCGCATGACACTACCGTTAATGGAAAGCTTTCATACATTAAAAAATCGACCATTGGAGGCGGCACATCTTCTTCTTATAATGTATTTGGTCTGCAATTAAACTTCAGTTTCAACTGTAGATCTTTTGGTATGACTACGACGGAAATATCAGATATCATTAATATACAGTGTAACATGAATTTCAATAACAAATAGTCATTCAAAAATATAATTGCAATGAAACGATTATTAATATTTGCCGGTCTGCTACTGTTTCTGGGGTTTGGCTTAAGCAGTTGCTACCGGGATGTGATTCTGCCAACCGTTGTAAGTAATAAGCCCCCACAATATGTAAGCTTTAGCGTTGATCTTCAACCCATATTTACTTCAAATTGTGCTGTGTCTGGTTGCCATGTCGCCGGTGTTCAAACCCCTTATTTAACATCGGATGTTTCTTACCAGCAACTTACTGGTGGCTTTGTCAATACAGTCGTCCCAACAAATAGCACACTGTATATCATGATCAATGGCAACATGGAAGTGCATATTCCCTCTGCTACGGACAGGCAAAAAATCTATGATTGGATAAGAAATGGTGCACCAAATAATTAAGCCATCTACAAAAAACAATAAAATGAAACAAAAAATAAACATACCAATACGATGGATTGGGTTACCATTTTTCATGCCAGTTCTTTTGCTGTTAATGCAGCCCCCACTTAAGGCACAGGACAGTTCTTTGGTAGTGGCAAAAACAGCAGCGTCAGCAAAGGCAAAACCAGTTAAACGTACTTTTGAAAGCGCTTTGATTATTGATGATCAATCGGTGATTGTTCCTGTCAAAGGAACTTTTGAAACAGATATTCAGCATAGATTCGGGACTGTTCAAAACGGCTACAAGGATTTATTTGGAATTTATGGAGGATCTAATATCCGGATTGGTTTTAGCTATGCGCCCATTAATAATTTATACTTGGGGTTCGGCCTCTCCAAAGATAATTTGCTGTGGGATGGAAGCGCCAAATATGCCATTTTGAAGCAAACAAAAGGCAAATATCCAGTTAGTGTTACCTATTATGGTAATATGGCATATAAATCAGTTGAAGATCCAGGCAAGCTTCTTTTTACCTACGCTGCGCAACGCTTATCTTTTTTCAACGAGTTGATCGTTGCCAGAAAGATCACTGAAAAGTTTTCCTTGCAGGTGGCCGCAAGCATCTCTCATCAGAATTCAGTTCCCGGTTATTACACTACAAAAGACACCATCACAAATGTTGTTTTTAAAGAACAGAAGTTTGACCTTTTTGCAGTTGCTGTATGTGCCAGATACAAATTGACCCAGGCTACTTCATTTATTATCGACTATGACCAGCCGCTTACAAGATTTGCCACCAATAACCCGCGCCCCAATGTAGCATTTGGTTTCGAATTTAATACCAGCGGTCACGCATTCCAGTTGTTTGCAGGCAACTATTCTCTGCTGAACCCGCAGCAGAATAGCCTCTATAATACAAACAACCCGTTTGGTTTTACGCAGACCGGTGGCGCAAAAGTGCCGGGTGGCCAATTCGTAATTGGCTTTAATATCACCAGACTCTGGAACTTTTGACGGGCCAGCATGATTTTACTTTGAAACAGGTAACAACCTAAAAACGCATTGAACCCTATATTAAATTTTTTGCTTTTTCTTTTATGAAAAAAGAAATTCCAAATATTACTGCTTACCTGCATGCGATATATGGCATTATCATAATATTGCTGTTCACTTGCTCCTGCTCCGAACCTCCTGACAGGAATATTCAACGGGAACAGAAAAGCCCAGATCAAAAACCTTTGGTTATAAAAAAACCAGTCTCCAGCTTTAATGATACAATTATAATAGATAGCAA
>DATMMJ010000323.1:0-3792 GCA_035569795.1 Puia sp.
CCCTTCGCAATAATCCCGTTTACTTCATTTTCAATTGTCTCAAAAAAAGTGGGGTAGTCGCTCGTAATAACAGGAACTCCACATGCCTGCGCTTCAATGACTACATTCCCAAAAGTCTCATACAGAGAAAATAGGATTAACGCATCTGATGAACGAATTGAATCGGCAAGTAAAGCCTGGGGAGCTTCTTCTTTTATGATGACATGTCGTTCTAGATTCAAAAGTACAATTTCACCAAACAGGGTTTTAGTATTAGGCGCATGTATTACAAGCTCTGCCTGACGACCAGTTTCAAGGAATTGTTTTAAGCCTGACAAAATTTGTTGAATGTTTTTTGAATAGTCCAGGTTTGAAATATGGATAAACCTAAAAATTTTATTTTCCAAATTTTCTTCTGCTGGGTAAAAAATAGTTCTATCAACTACGCTTGGAATCACTTTGTAGGGTACATCTGCAACGTGCGCCCTGATCATTTTTCCTAAATGGTTTGATACAGTTATCACAAGCGTTGCCTGCTTAAAGACCTGACGCGTAAAAAAACGGAAAAGCCAGCTTTTGTCTTTGAATTTTGGGATGGATTCAGGAAGAAATAAGCCCCATCCCTCCACAACTATATAATCCATATGCCAAAACCATTTGCAAAAAAGCGCAATGACGCCATTTTTCATTGCAACATTTACCTGTATGCCATCGGGTTTGTTATACTTTCTTTTAAAATCCCATATTGCTTTCAGGTGGAGTTTAAAAAAATAATAGTTGCTTAAGACAATATCAAGAAACCTGTTGAATTTTCGTATGGAAGGATAGAGATATAGGAAAGCTTTGTAATGGCTGCCATACGACCTTTCTTCAGTTTCAATTTTCCCAAACCGAAGACCTGGCTTTTTCTTTACATAGATGACTGTAATATTGTGATGCAACGATGCTGCTTTCCCACGCCGTTCTATGCCGTCCCCGTTAAAGGGCTCAAATGAAGAAGGAAACCATTCTGTTAGCCATAAAATATTTTTCATAATAGGTGCTTCTATCTTTTCTTGCTGAATAATATCAGCAAGAAAACCATGTAAGAAATATATCCGGCGCTGTCTGCCAATGCTGCTCCGTTAATACCCATCAAAGGTATAAGCAGCAGGTTGAGAAATATAATAACAACTAACGCAATTAAACTGCCGGCAAGGTTATATTTTATTCTGTTAGTGCCAGCAAAATAGGATGCTAAAATCCGCACGACGGTAATTGCTAGAATGGCGGGTATTGAAAACACAAAGCACATATACATTAACGAAAAACTCATTCCGAATAAAAAAGTGAACATCCATTTCCCGGCTATCAATACAAATCCACAACCAATTACGTTTAAGAGGAACGCCCGCTGAATCATCTTGCGGAATTGTTTATGAAAATCTAAATTGACCCCGGCAGCAGAAGTTGGGAAAACTATGGTGGCAACAATAGTGGGAACAAACAAGAAAAGCTGCACAAGCTTTGATACCTGAATATAGTTCCCTAATGCGCTATCGCTGATGATCGCGGGCGAAAATGCTTTGAGTATCCAATAGTCAATCCGGTAAGCGAGAAATGCAATGATATTTGTAAATAATGCGAAAATCGAATAGTGCAATAGTTTTTTGATATTGTTTTTTGTCGGCACTCTTAACGCAATACCTGAAAAAAACTTTGCATGGTAAATAGTGCAAAGCGCAAGTCCACTGGCAATAAAACCGGCGAAGTAAATCGCTATTATATGGTCTGCATCGCTTTTTTCTTTCGTAATAAAAAAAAACCATCCACCGACAAATACGATACAAAAGTTAGATACGGCTGGAATAAGCTGCGGAAGGATAAAGTTTTGTCTGGCAAAAAAAAGCCCTGAATAGTAGGTGGTTAACAAGGATCCGCTAATAAATAGAAGGGAATATGCAGGTGTGTTATACTTTGTTGCCGCGAAATAATTGTCCCGTAAAAATAGAAGAAGAGCAGTTACTAATATCGAGGCTGTTAGTGACCATAGCAAACTCAGCGTTGCCAGTTCCTTATCATCAATTTCTTTTTTTGAAAGAAAATAGGTGATCCCCGATTCAAGGCTTAGGCTCGCCAGCAAGGTAATTACGGAAAAATTATTAATGGTATAGTAAAGCGCTCCGCTACCCGATGCGCTGAGTAAATTCGCAAATAATATATTGACCAGAAAAGTAGATGCTAAAAAGCAGAACCGCGAGATAAAATTCTGAATTAGATATTTTTTGATCTCCATGATGATGTCCAGCTTCTGAGATATCTGATTTATTTGTACAATTATACATAATCCGGGCAATTCCAGCAGGGAAGACTTTAAAGTGCACTTACCAGTTTATAGTAGGGTTTAGTACGCTGCTATATTCAAATATCCTTTTTTTATAGGGTTTGATTGACTCTATCAATTCCATAATCTCACTGTCAAAATTACTGGAGGGGGTGTACCCTAAATTTTTCAGGTTTTGATTGTCCGGATTATAATAATGTTTTTCTACTTCTTTCCTCGGATTCTTCATTTTAACGATTTTAACCTCCATACTTAATAATTTACAAACGCCTGCTACTTTTGATGCAAGCTCATTTATTGCATGGATGTTGGCAAATTGATTTATGACTTTATATTGTCTGGGCTCCGGTGGATTTTGGATTACTAATTTTATACATTGCATGCAGTCTTTTAGTGGCAGAAAAGAACGAATTTGGGTGCCGTCTCCGTACACTGTTATGGCATGATTAATAATTGACTCACAACAAAACCTGTTGATAACCGTCCCAAAGGCCTGGTCAAAATCAAGCCTGGTGCCTAATTTTCTGTGGGCTGGATAATTCGGTCCGCCATGAAAACCAAAGACAACTCCTTGCATTATATCGGTACATCTCAGCCCAAAATTTCTGCAAGCAAATTGCAGGTTATTAGAATCATGCACTTTGGATAGATGATACCAGCTATTGGCTTGGCGGGGAAATGGCAGCGTATCTTTCCTGCCTTTGTATTCTATTTCAAAAAAACCTTCTGGTATGTCTACATTTGGTGTGCCATATTCACCCATCGTCCCGAGCTTTATGATATGGGCATCTGGTGCATATTCTTTCGCAGCATAAATAAGATTTAACGTGCCAATTAAATTGTTTTTTTGCACCCAAACACTTTTTGACTGGCTTATCATGGAGTAAGGCGCGGAAGGGCATTGTGCGAAATGGACAATTACATCAGGTTGAATTTCCTTAATCTTACTGCCCAGAAATTCATAATTTGTTATGTCTCCCTTGTAAAAGAGCATTTCTTTTTTATAAGTTGCCTCGTACGCTTTTATACGACTATTCATAGAAGCAATGGGTATGGCACTAATGGAGCCCATATCCTTTACCCATTTTCTTCTGAAAAAGCTATCGATTCCAAAAATTTGGCAATCTTCATTTGCAAAATAATTGGCAAGAGACCACCCCAAGTATCCATCAATTCCTAAAATCAAAATTTTCATAGTGTTTAGAACATTTAAAAACTTCTATGATTACTTAAGCGAACGAATAATTTCGATAAAATCCTTGGCTACCAATGATGCCCCTCCAACAAGGCCCCCGTCAACATCCGGGCACCCAAATAATTCTTTCGCATTGTTTGCTTTCACGCTCCCGCCATATAAAATGGAAATCTCGCCAGCAACAGGGTTCCCGTAATGAGCAGCCAGCACCCCGCGTACATGTGCATGCATCTGTTGCGCTTGCGCAGTGGTTGCTGTTTTGCCTGGTCCGATCGCCCAGATCGGTTCATAGGCA
>DATMMJ010000324.1:0-4339 GCA_035569795.1 Puia sp.
TTTATAGCCATAAATGCCGATGTAACCAAACTTGCCGACCTGGAAAGAGTGTTTAAACAAACAGCTGAAAAATTCGGTAAAATAGACGTGGTTGTTGCCAACGCAGGTGGTGGAGCTGTAGGAACTGTGTCAACTATTGACGAAGCGGACTATGACAAGACAATGGCTCTAAACCTGAAAAGTGTTTACTTCACTGTTCAGAAAGCACTGCCTTACATGAATGATGGTGGTTCTATTATTCTTATCGGGTCAAATGCTGCACATCGGGCATATGCGAATTTTACGCTTTATGGCGCTTCAAAAGCAGCTGTTATCTATTTTGCAAAAGGATTTTCAAGCGACCTTTTAGATAGAAAAATCAGAGTCAACGTAATAACACCCGGCACAACCGATACACCGGCATTTGAAAAGTTTATTCCCGCAGAACAAATCGAAGCTGTAAAAACACAGTTTGCAAGTGTAATGCCGACAGGCAGGATCGGGCAACCATCTGACATTGGTAAAACAGCCGTTTTCCTGGCTTCTGATGATTCTTCGTTCATGCTTGGTGCTGAACTCCTTGTTGATGGTGGTATGACGTATTTGGCTAAATAATTAAAATAATTTTCAAAATGAATAATTCAGAAAACAAAGCAACGAGCTACTCAATTATCGGCTTTGGCAATATCGGCAAAGCCCTGGCAAGGGCGTTTGCCCGCAAAGGCATCGATGTATCCGTTGCAACCACGCGCGACCCGAAAAGCTTCGCATCCGATGCGGCCAAAATCGGACCCGGGATCATTCCCACAACTCTGGCTGAGGCTGTCAAGGCGGACGTAATCTTTTTGGCTGTGCGTTTTGAATCACACCCGGATGTCGCAAAGGCACTACCAAACTGGCAGGGGAAGACCATCGTCGATGTGACCAATGCCTACGGCGTACCGCTTGAGCAACTGGGAGGACAGCCTTCTGCGAGGGTTGTTGCGCAAGCCTTCACTGGTGGGAAACTGGTTAAGGGCTTCAACCATTTGGGCGCTGCCATTCTTGGCCAGGATCCGGCAGTACATGGTGGCAGGAGAGTCGTGTTTCTGTCGAGTGACGATGACGGCGCAGCAGCGGAGATCGGTGCGCTTGCGGAAAATCTCGGTTTTTCACCAATCAAACTTGGCGGACTTTCGGAAGGTGGACTGCTTGTGCAGGCGCGCGGAAATAGTTGGGGTCAATTAATTTTTAAAGACTTGGTCAAGTTCGACTGATAAATAAATGAATACAATGAATAAATTAGAAAACAAAGTAGCGGTAGTAACCGGTGCTTCAAAAGGAATAGGAGCGTCTATTGCCAAACACTTTGCGGCAGAAGGCGCAAAGGTAGTTGTGAATTATGCTTCAAGTAAAGAAGGCGCAGATCGCGTGGTCAGGATGATCACTGACAATGGAGGAATAGCTATTGCGGTACAGGCAGATGTATCGAAAGAAGCCGATGTAACAAGGCTGTTTGAAGAAACAAAGAAGGCATTCGGCACCTTGGATATTTTGGTAAACAATGCGGTCTATCAGGGTTACGCAGCTATTGAACAGGTATCGGTAGAATCCTTTCATCAGAGTTTTAACGTCAATGTTTTAGGTCCTATACTTACCATCCAGGCAGCTCTGAAAATGTTTGGCGATAAAGGTGGCAATATCATCAATATTAGTTCGGGCGCAAGCAAAATGCCGCTTCCATCAGCTTCGATGTATTCTGCAAGTAAAGCGGCATTAGATGCCATAACGATCTCTTTGTCGAAAGAATTGGGTGCAAAAAACGTTCGTATCAATTCTATTTTGCCAGGTGCTACGGAAACAGAAGGTGCATCCAGTGCGGGCGTCACTTCTGGCAGTGATTATGAAAAAATGTTTGTTGCCAATACACCCCTTGGTCGTAGAGGCCAGCCCGCAGATATTGCGAAAGTTGCCGTATTTCTTGCTTCAGATGACGCAGCCTGGATTACGGGAGAGCAAATTTCCGTTTCGGGCGGTATGTATGGTTTTTAAATTAGACGCCATAGTACCGCACATATCAAGGAAGGTGCTAACCGAACAGTTAAAAGAGTTGGAAGAAGATGGATTATTGGAAAGATGGGCCTATAAGGAAATTCCGCCAAGGGTAGAATATAAATTGTCAGAAAAAGGCTTAGCTTTTTTGCCAATTTTAGAAAACATAAAAGAATGGAATTTAAAATATGAAATTGTTCAAATAGCCAAAGAGCCTTACAAATAGGGTGACCATTGGTTTATGAATTTAACCATTTTCGATTTTGTAAGATCTCGCGACATTCTTCCATATAAGATCAAAGAATTTGCTCTAATGAGTTCCTCCTATATTTCTAAGCAGGATGAATTAGCATTTCGGAGCAAATAGCTATGCCGACACACTACTATTTTATAAAACGGTGAATTGCCTCGTTGGCGTTGTCTTGAAATGAAATATTCTTCAAATCAGTGTAAAAAGTGCTCTGGTCAACCACGTCCCCTGATAATTTACCCTCTTTGCTTGCATAAAAAACACCACTTTCATATCGCTCATCCGAAATGCCATCTACAAAGCGTTTTGCACCTACTTCCAGCTTATGCACCATTCCTCCCATCAATGGGAATACAACAGGCATCATCAAATACTTCAACATAAATTTCATTGCCGGGGGCAAATTATCCGGTGCGTTAGTTCCATCCGTGTTCCCGGGACTCATAACAACAAATTTGATGTTAGGATATTTTCTTGCCATTGATAATGTCCACATGGTTGCTGCATACTTAACGTATCCGTATGCCTGCGTTATATCGAACTTATTACCAAAATATGATCCATCCAGAACAGCGGCAAACTCATCTACAGAAGAAGTCTTCATTGAAACTGGTTTCATTCCAAGCATTTTTACTCCCGGCACCGCTTCCGCACTGACTGATAGTACTGCTTTTTTTAACTTATCATGTTTTATTAATTCCTCTACTAAAATTACATGACCTAAAATATTCGTAGCAGCTAATTCATTCATACCGGAAGGCGTCATTTCTCCACCCGTTTTCCCAACCATTCCCCCTGCATTTAAAATTATTGCATCAACAGGTTCCTTTATTTTTTCTACTGCTTTTCTTACAGAATGTGCATCCGAAACATCCCCAATAATAATTTCAAAAATCTTTTTCCCCGTTTCTTCCTCAAGGTCTTTTTTTGCTGCCTCGGCTTTCGCTTGATTTCTACAGAAAAGAATTACTTTTTTTGTTTCTTTTTTCAATGCTAACTGTCGGGCAGTCTCTTTCCCAAGGCCAGTATTTGCTCCGGTTATTAATATACTTTCGTTCATTTTATTAACCTTTAATTGAAGTAGTTATATAAGTTATGTGTTTAAAAATTGGGTGAGTTAATTACAGTTTAATTTGATTTAATTTAATGACTGTCCGTATTGCGTACAAAGAACTACCCAACCCTTTCCCATTGTGGACTTGTTTTAATTGTATTTTAATTCGACTATGCAATATTACGATGTTCGTAATTAATAACTAAATTTTTTTGCCTTTTATTTTTAAGACACTATTGCGGCAGCAAGTTTACTGATGTGGTTGATCACTGTATTATGCTCTTTCTCGCTGAAGTGGGAAAGGACTTTTTTTGTCATTGCTTTCTTTCGGGTTAAAAACGCCTTGTAGGATTCCAGACCTTTTTCACCAAGAGCAACTTTCACCACGCGCCTGTCTTCATCAGAGTTATGACGCACCAGGAATTTATTTGCAACGAGTTTATCTGCCATACTTGTAAGCGTGCTTAAAGGCACCTTTAGATAATCGGCTATCTCGCTCATTTTTACACTTTTATTGTCACCTACAAAAGCTACAATCATTAGTTCCTTTTCATTTATATCGCCACATATCTTACAGCAATGCTCCGACTCACATTTTATGGCACTGGTCAGGCTGAACATTGCAGAAATAAACTGGTTCATCTTATCTTCCTTCGCCGACATGCTAAATTATTTTATCTGTGTTATTAAATGCTGCAAAGTTACGAAGTTCGAAATAAAATAACCTTTAAAATCTTTAAAAAGCGTCATTTAATAGTGGGTAGATGTCGCGCTGTTTAATCCTAACAGCGACAAAGGTAAAGTTTCAAAAGAACTCAAGATACCGTTGGAGACGGAAGTGAGTGGATGCCTAGACCGAAGGTGATATGTTGTAAAATCCTGTCGGGTAAGCTTTGGTTAATAAATGAACCTAGATTGTCCTTGTAAATCCCTGTTTTTAATACGAATACATACAATATGTAATAACCTAACCTCGTCCTTGTCTGGCGCAGTGCAAACGCGGGGCCGTACAAGGACGGAAGCGG
>DATMMJ010000325.1:0-5282 GCA_035569795.1 Puia sp.
ACTAGCCCAAAGCTGCATTTTATATCAGAAGTTATTTGGTTACTTTGTTTGTCTATGCGAGCGCTTAGATTAATGCCCTATTTTATTTTTGGCTATGTCCGCCTGAGGGTTGATTAAATTTTTGGAGAGCCGGTTAGCCTCGCGTGCGTCTGATTTATTTTGTTGCTCGATTTTTTAGACAACGTGAGATAGTAGATATGAGTCAAGCAATAAACTGTAAATACATTTATAAAATTATATTTGCAACTTGAAATAATTTAATGTGATTGAGAAATAATTGCAATCAAACTGCGTATTTATTTTTTCAAAGCATAGAAACCAAGTCACTTGATTTGACTACAAAACACGAGATACAAATGAAAAAAAGAACGTTTGGAATTTTATTCACCTCAGCGATTGGAATACTTTTTAGCATTTCCCTGTCAGCTCAGACAAAACTTGACAGCCTGCTGCCAATACGCGGTTTTTCCATTGATGCGCCAAGGCCCGTAGGTTTGGATTCGTTTGTTCAATTTATTGATAGGGATTTAGCCCCCCGCAAAGTAAATACCCTGATTGTCCAGATAGATTATCATTACGAATTCCAAACGCATCCGGAACTTGCAGATAGTTTCGCGCTGTCAAAAGAAGCCATTAAAAAGATTGTTTCTGTTTGTAAAAAAAACAATATCCGGGTTATTCCCCATATCAACTTGCTTGGTCATCAATCATGGGCAAACCGCACCGGCAAACTTTTAAAGGTCTATCCGCAATTCGATGAAACACCTGACATAAAAATGCCTGAAAAATATGTATGGCCAAATGCGGATAACCTTTATTGCCGAAGCTATTGTCCGTTACATCCTGATCTGCACCGGGTGCTATTTGCAGTGATTGATGAGCTGTGTGATGCTTTTGAAAGTGATGCTTTTCACGCCGGTATGGATGAAGTATTTTATATTGGTGATGACAAATGCCCCCGTTGTGGAGGAAAAGATAAAGCGGAATTGTTTGCTGGTGAAGTGCGGACCATTCATGATCATCTCCTTCAGAAAGGAAGAGAAATGTGGATTTGGGGTGATCGCCTGCTGGATGGCAAGACGACTGGACTGGGCGAATGGGAAGCCAGTTTTAACAATACGCATCGCGCCATCGACATGATTCCAAAAGATGTAGTAATATGCGACTGGCATTACGAAAGGGCAGACAAGACCGCCATATATTTTGCAATGAAGGGGTTCAGGGTGGTAACCTGTCCCTGGAGACAGCCATTAACGGCCGTAACGCAGATAAATGATATGATTTCCTTTAGGCACGAGTCAACTCCTGAGATGAGTGTACGATTTCTTGGAATCATGGAAACCACTTGGATGCGCACTAGTTTTTTTCTGAGCAGTTATTACGCCTATCGGCAATCTGCTGACTCTAATGAAAATACGTCCTGGAATTGTTTCAGGGTTATGTATGATGCGATCCATAAATTGCAGTAGTTTTTTTGTTGCACTGGCTTTATTGCATGGAGATCCTCTTATGAAAACCTTTTGACCAGGTCAATTTTAAATTGTAAACTCATCGCCTATGAAGCCTTCCTATATGCACGCCTCCGCCAAAGAAGTGTTCAATAATCCAAATAATTGTCAAGAGCACAAGGATTACCCATATTATTCTCAAAATATTTTGTGGGAGAACAATATTCAATTTACTAAGGACCCAGATAATCAAATATATTACCCCAACAGCAATGGCAAGCGATATGAGGGCATACAATATGTTTACGATGTCCATGACGTGAAAGTTTAAAATGAATTTAATATTCCAAACCAACTTAGTAATCCAGCAATACTTACCAATTCCATAACCCGATAAAGACTCTCAGGAACAAAACTATCTGCTCCCCTGGGCTTAAATGTTACACAATTATCATATTAAGTTGCAGAATTCACACTTGACATTTTAATTGTAATGGGAGGCGTAGCCATCGGGATCTTTAATCTTGCGTTATAGCAACATCAATTATTGCATTGCTCTTTTCAGTGGTAAAATAAATATGACATAATCTGAAACCGAATCAGGGGAGCGTTAAGGGACCCGAATTTTTGGCTGCCAATTAAATTGCATCCCGTATTGCGGCATAACAGAAAAAAAGGGCCAAGATAGAAATCCAGCCCAGTTTGAAATTCAATATCCTTTGAATAACTATTATTTTCCAATTGAGGTACAAGTCATTTTTATGAAAACCAGTTCTTTCATGCTAAGGTAAATATTGTCCCATTTTTTTTAGGATCGCGGGAATAGTTTTCCCCACTGCATGGTTTTCTAGTGCCTATCATGATAATCTTTTTCATTGCCTGTTTGGTCAAAATATCGCGTCCTGCGCTTTGTTTGATGTGTGAACTTAGCTTGGAAAACGGCACCTCCGCCCGGATGATCGATGCGAGTGAATTCATAATTATCCGATCCTTGATACTTACGGCGCAGATTGTCTACCACTGGAGTAGGAACATCCGCGTTGTCATAGGCAATATGCGTATCTACATGTCTGCCCCTGCTATCAAAATGAGCGGTCGCCTCGCCATCGTTATGGTCTTTGTCATCAAAAACAGCGCTCCAGCCACCACTGTTGTGATCCCAACGAGTTGGTTGAGATTGAGGGTAGGACTTTTGGAATGATTCGCGGACGCTCTTCGGCGGACTAGACCGGTCTTGTGAAAATGCAAAAAGATTAATCAACAGGAATAAAATTGTCGCAATGCTTGTTTTCATATAATTTTTTCTTAAATGGGTTCAATAACCTTGCCAGCCAAATGTCTTCCATATCAAAATTTGGTATGGGTTAAGAAATTTGAATTCTAAAACTAAATTTTTGTTTACAAGTTTTCAGATGGATGTAGAGCCGGGCTGTTCAGGCGATCTGGAATTTTTTTTTGCAGCCTTTCTTCAACGAAGCCAGATGTCTCCAAATGGAGAGGAACATGAAAAATCGCATCCAAAGGGTTGTCATCGATGCGATTGTTGGATTTACAGCCGCATATTTATATCACTATCTCAAAAAATAATTTAACCGAACGGATCATTTAAGGGTATGACACGCAGGAGTCGGAAATAATCGCGCCCAAACAAGCTGGCTGGCTCAAATGCAAAACTGGAATTGTACACATGGGAACTCGTACTACCAACCTGCGCAGAGCAACAGGCCTGGAGTGGCGAATTTATTTCGGTGAGTAGAAGGCAAGTTTGAAGGTAAAAGGGCAATGGTATATATGGATTAAGCATCTGCTCTTTCAATAGCAATATGGAGCAAACCGGTGGCGCCGGAAGCACTAAAGAAGATTGGAGATAAGGGTATCAGGGTGATTTGTGGAAAAATAAAAAAATGACTGAACCTTGAAGTTAATTTTTCCGTTCTCAGCTTCTTTCAAATAACCAAACTAGTCTGGCTCACCTTGTACCCAATAGTTAATTCCTCAGATATACATGACTGTTAAACAGAGTTATGCTTGGGCTGCCCTTCATTTTAAGCTGAAACTTTTGCAAAAATCAATTTTGACCGATTTTTTGTAGAGTATACGCTACAACAAATAAATGCTATCCAGTACACTAGATTGATAGCATACTCTATTTTTTCCAGATCACTTATAAGCAATCTTTACCCCGAACCCTAAGGAGATGTTAAAATCTTGAAACTCAAATCCAGAAAAAACCCAACCGTAGAGATGAATCTAAAATATTTTGCAAGCGGGAAAAGACCAATCCAGATGGTATTCCGTTTTGACAATTCTGCCAATATTATTGCGAGCATCGAGCGTGCAAAACCCTCCCTCCCAGCTATTTTGCTTTCTAACAAAAAATCCTTTTAAAATTCCTATGAAAAAGACAAATCACTTAATAGATACCCTGGCAGGGGCAATACAAAAGAGCAATCACCAATGCGCAGATTATGTAAATCCACTAGAACAATCAGCTATTGTAGCCATTACAGATCAGAAAGGGATAATCCTTTACGCGAGTCAAAACTTTTGTAAGATATCTAAATATACTGCCGAAGAATTGATAGGAAAGGATCACTGCATCACTAATTCCGGTTATCACTCTGCATCATTCTTCAAAAATTTATGGGCGACTATTACAACTGGAAAAACATGGCGAGATGATGTTTGCAATAGGGCAAAAGACGGCAGCCTCTACTGGGTAGATACAAACATCGTGCCTTTCCTGGATGATTGGGGAACCCCTTACCAGTATATGACCATCGCAATAGATATTACCAATCGCAAAAAAGCAGAAAAAACGCTATTAAAATCCAATGAACTATTCAGAAAATTATTTGATCACAGTCCTGCCGCCTTTTCTATCCGTGGTATGCATGATGGTAAATTTATTACTGTTAATGATAATTTTTTAAAGTTATTTGGCTTTTCGTCCAAACAGGATGTCATTGGCAAATCACCCGTCGAATTAAAAATAATATCATCTTCTGAAGAAAGCGAAATTAGAAGCATTTTACGGGATAAGGAAGTAGCAAAAAATATCGAAAGAATTTCACAAACCAAAAACGGAGATAAAATTTGGGTTTCCACAACGCTTATTAAATTAGAAATAAATAACAAATTGTGTGTTCTTGCAGCTACAATAGACATAACTAAGCAAAAAAATGAGGAAGAGCATTTGGCTCTTTTAGCTGCTATTGTGGAAAGCTCTGATGACGCAATTATAAGCAAATCTCTGGATGGAACTATATCAAGTTGGAACAAGAGCGCCGAAAGATTGTTTGGTTTCACAGAAAAAGAAGCGGTAGGAAAAAATATTTCAATGATAATCCCGCCTGAATGTGTCAGCGACGAGAAAATAATCATAGAGAAACTATGTAATAACGAATTTGTTAATCAATATGAAACAGTTCGAAATAAAAAAAATGGCGAGCACTTTTATGTTTCCCTGACTGTATCTCCAATGAAGAATCATGCAGGAAAAATTATAGGTGTTTCCAAGATTGCACGTGACATCACTTCCCGGAAGAAATTATTTGATAACAGTCCTGCCGCCTTTGCTATCCGCGGTATGAATGATGGTAAATTAATGAATGTTAATGATACCTTCTTAGAGTTATTTGGGTTTTCGTCCGAACAAGACGTCATCGGCAAAACTTGCATCGAATTAAAAATAATATCAGCATCTGAAGAAAGCGAAGTTAGAAGCATTTTACAGGAAAAGGAAGTAGCAAAAAATATTGAAAGAATTTCACAAACCAAAAACGGAGATAAAATTTGGGTTTCCACATCATTTAGTAAATTAGAAATAAATAA
>DATMMJ010000326.1:0-3572 GCA_035569795.1 Puia sp.
AGGGGAAGTAATTACGGCTAGAGTTACTAAATTAAAGCATGACAAAAGCAATAAAAAAAACAGACGAAGGTAAAATACTTAAAGCCACCCATGGCTCACCTGAAAAGAAACTGGAATTAGGGCCCCCTATACATGCGACGAAAGTATCGATAGTATAATCCAAGACGGATTAGTACTCACGATCCAAAAGAGCAAATAACCTGCTTGCTGCTGCCGAAGATTCACTTGCTTTTTTGTTGATGATTTTAAGGACTCCATACAGATACTGATAGTGCATAACAATATCATTTACGATAAGCGGGTCTCTTGTTAAAAGAACTGGTTCTTCCCTGATTACGGAATCTTCAGCGTTTTTAGAATTCTCTATCCATTTATAAATGGAGAAAAAAACCCGTCCGTCGAATAGTTTCTCGTTACCGGATATGACGTCATTGATTCGTTGTCGCTGAAGACCTGACCAGTAATCGAAATATTTCAGTGTTTGGTAATAATTATTGATGCTGTCCAAATTATTCTGATTTTCTATGAGGCGCAAGCCGCCGGTACTTTTTAATTGTTCGAATGTTTTACTATTTGGCGTAAAAATACCGGTGCCGATGGTAAGTTTCCGGGCGAGAAAATAAACCCTTCCCGTTTCTTTTCCTGAATATAACAATAAAATCAGCGTGTCAATCATTCTGCAGTAATTCAGGTTGATCTTGATCGTAGAGTCATACATGGTAATATCCTCTCTTAGGTCCTGCCTCAATGACTTCATAGACTGCACGACCTGTTTGTGATCTTTAAATCCTTCTCTCAGGTTTTCTGCGAAATAACCGAGTGTGACGGCCAGGAAGATCATGATAAACTCGAGGAAATACTCTCGGAAATATTTCTTATCATGATGCAGGTCAGGATGGTGATGCACTTCCATATTTTCCTGTGATGAGACAGGCACTGAATTGTCTGTGTTGGCAGACTCGTCAGGCAAATCGGGTGTGAAAATCTCCTCGTCAGCCATTGATACCGGTTGATGGGTGTTCTTAAAGATACTAGGTTGAAGGAAAGCATTCAAAAGAAAAAAAAGAAAAATCAGACACCCCATGCGTGCGAGTTTAGGACACGAAAGGACTGGACTGGATGTCATCTGGTCAACGAATTTACTGAAAAGGGGATAGTCAAAACGGGAGTTCCCTTTTCTTTATCTTTGGGTCTCAATAAAACGTACCCAAATGAACTACTTTACAACCGGCGTGGTAGGTTATTACAGACCATAAGAAGAGACAAAGAAGGATATCCTCTTGCAAGTGATATCCTTTCACTTTTTATATAACACTCATCACCTGGATAGATGGGATACTCAACAAACTCTCTTATATTTATCGCTCGTTAGTCGTGGTTAGAGTTACAAATTCAAGAAAAGAGTGAGAGTGTAATCCTTTCGCTTATTATCGCTTTCTCAAAATGAGGAGTACAGAACTTTCAGTATAAAATTGTCCAGTTGTTAAGTGGCCGATACAATAGCAAAATCCTGCCGTGGTGTTGCAAACCAACACTGTTGTCCATTTGATTTCTTGCCGGTAGCTCTAAACACTTTATGCAAAATTATATTTGAGCTACTCCTCCATCAACAAACAATTCTGTGCCTGTAACGAAGCTTGAATCGCTGGAGGCCAGGAAAAGTGCTACAGTAGCTATTTCTTCTGGTTGCCCAAGCCTGCCACGAGGAATCATAGAAGCAAAACCATCTTTTGCCTCCTGTCCAAGGCCGTCGAAAACTGCTGTTTCAGTTGGACCTGGACTAATTACATTTATCCGGATATTCCTTGTCTTCAGATCTACAGTCCAGGTTCTTGCAAAGGAACGAACTGCGGCTTTACTGGCGTTATAAACACCAAAGTTTTCAAGGCCCTTAATACTTGCCATTGATCCGGTCATAATAATTGATGCACCATCGGTAAGTAAGGGTAATGCTTTTTGTACAGTAAATAGCGTGCCCCTTACATTAAGGTTAAATATCTTGTCAAAATGTTCTTCTGTTACGCCACCAATAGGGGCAAATTCGCCTAAGCCCGCACTTGCGTAAAGAATATCAATACGTCCTTTTTTTGCTTTAACTATTTCATAAAGACGGTCAAGATCTGCCAGGTTGCTGGCATCCCCCTGAATACCAGTAACATTACTCCCTATTTCTTTAACGGCTTTATCTAGTTCTTTTTGACGACGGCCTGTAATAAAAACATATGCTCCTTCGGCTACAAATAACCTGGCGGTAGCTAGTGCCATTCCCGATGTAGCACCCGTAATTACCGCTACTTTGTTTTCTAATTTATTCACGTTTTGATACATTATTTGCATTAAAAAAAGATTAAACATTAATTTTCTATATGTCGAGCAATCGACAATAAGCTTTGAGATGGAGTAAACCTCGTCACCTTTTTGCACGGTGCCGTCACAGTTAAAAAAAACAATGTCGGCGTAGCTTCGAAAGGACCGCGTCCCTGGCAATCTTAGACGTTGAATTACTAACCTCCTTACAACAAATCGACTTTTATTCTTTGTCTTTTATTTTGTCCCAATTTGCATTAGCCTTATCAATGTTGGCTTTATGATTCTTCATCCACATTCCCCGAACTTCCTGGTTATAATTAAAATAAAGCTTATCGTCTAAGATTGTCCAGGTATTTGTTTCCGTAGGCGCTTTGTGACCTTCGGCAGCCCCATATGCACAGTATCCCCCATATTGAGGCGCATATTTTACAGGCTCAGCCTTGAAAGCCTCCAGATTCTCTTTAGTAGAAAATAACCAGGTAGCGCCTTTCCACTGGTAGGATAAAGGATCATGGCCCATGACTGGTTTTGATTCCTTAAAAAATGCGACCGGATCATATCCTTTAATAGCTATCCCGTTTGTTGAAAATACTTCAGACTTTTGTGCATAAATGCTACAGATCGCAACAAAAAACATAACCGCGAAAGAATAGATTTTTTTCATTTTTATTTGTTTACCCAATTAGATGATCATTTAGGAAAATACTTACAGAGTTTTTAATCTTTTTTTACACCTTCATCAATTTGAAACTCCGGCTTTATTTGAGCGTTCATGGCTTTTCTTAACTTTAATACTTTAGGTTCCGATACGTTAACGATATAAGGATTATCCATATGTAATTTGTAATAACCCTGGTGATAGTTTTCAGCTGGGTAAAGCAGTGTAAATGGTAATAGTTCGGTTACGACAGGATTTGCATAGTGATGACTTTCATTTACTTTTTTGATTACTTCTTTCAAAATATTCTTCTCCTCAGGGCTTCTATAAAATGCAATGGAACGGTATTCGGACCCTTCATCAGGACCCTGACGGTTAAGAGTAGTTGGATCGTGTGCGTAAAAAAAAGCCTGAGCCAGGACCGCATATGAAATCACATCAGGATTATAATAGACCTGAACGACTTCAGCATGGCCAGTTGTCTTTGTACAAACATCTTCATAGGTAGGGTTTTTGGTAGTACCACCTGCATAACCAGCTATTACTTTGTTCACACCTTTTAGTTCTGACAAACCTTCTGACAAACTCCAAAAGCAACCACCGG
>DATMMJ010000327.1:0-4788 GCA_035569795.1 Puia sp.
AGCCCTAATGGTCCTTGGGAAGTTTCTACACAAAGGCCAGAGGAAGTAGACGAGATACCTCCTAGCTCACCGATGTACAATCTAAAATATGTGAACATATATGATGTCACTCCAGATTATGTGTACATGGGATATACTCCAGGTTATCTGAACACATTTGTATATGGTCCTACCGTAGTTTACGGGACTGGTTTTTATTATGACCCATGGTTTGGGGGTTATTATTATCCAAGACCATGGACATGGGGATTCAATATGTGTTATAATCCCTGGGCTGGCTGGAGCATGGGATTTGGCTATAGTTTTGGCTGGTTCCACTATGGATTTAACACCGGACGCCCATATGGATATTGGGGTGGTGGTTGGTGGGGCCCTTCCGTGTATCGCCCGCCTTTTGTATGGAACAGATCGCGTTCTTATGGTTTTTACGGGAGTAATTATTATAGGAACCAGAATATTTATGCCCGCAATTACTCTAACAATGTGTACCGTTTCAGGCGTGATGTGGTGACAAGAGATAACAGAACAAATAATTTTACCAGGCCTAATAATTTCAATCGCCCTAATAATAACCCGGGTGGAGGAGGGCGTTATCCAAACAATAATAATGCAAGACCCGGTTTTACAAACAGGCCTAACAACACGCAACCCGGTGGCCAGACAAGACCCAATCAACCAAATAATGTGTATTCTGACAGGAGCGGGAATGTGTATCAGCGTAACTCGCAGAATAACCAATGGCAGCAAAGACAGCAAAACCAATGGAGGCCAGTGCAAAACAATAACAATACCCAGCAGTTACAAAACCTGAACCGTCAACAGCAAATGCGTGACCGTGGTCAAGTACGCACTCAAAACTTTGAAAGAGCAAGAACTAATAATAGCCCTGCCCCAAGATCATCGGGCGGAAATGCCAGACCTTCGGGAGGTGGCGGCAGAGATAGAAGAGGCAGATAATATATCCTGATGAAGTTTTTTATAGAGCATTCAAGTATTGGATGCTCTTTTTTTATTCGGAGTACGCCTGTCCTCCATGCAACTTTGCGGCTCCAACCTTGTATTTGACGCCTGAGGTAATTTGGTTTATTGTATTGACTTGGGCACTACGCGTGGCGCTTTGGCCTGGAGCCCTGTAATATCAAAGATCTGAAGTCAACAAAAATACAGATTAGCTACCCAACTACTGTCCGGCTCTTTTCATCCAGACAGAAAAATATAAATTTTATACGGATTTTATTGCAACAATCTTATAAATTTCGCGGTTAAATCTTTAACTCCCATATTTCCTTTTTTCGCTTTAAATTGCACGTCCTTTAAAAGCACAGATAATATGGAATACAGTAAAATTGTTGCGGTAACGGGTTTACCCGGTCTTTATGAATTATTAAACAGCAAAACAGACGGTGCCATCGTTCGCTCACTGGATGATAAAACGACAAAATTTGTGTCAAGCCGGGTGCATAACTTTTCGCAACTCGAAAGCATTGAAGTTTTCACAAAAAGGGAAAACGTGAACCTGGTCGAAATACTGAAAGCTATTGATATAAGCACAGAAAAATTGCCTGATGAAAAGGACAATGTGGCACTGAAAAATTATTTTGGCAAAGTTTACCCTGATTTGGATTTTGAGCGTGTGTACTCCAGCGACTTGAAAAAGATGATCAAATGGTTCACCGTATTAAAAAACAATAATATCGAATTCAAATTATCAGAACCCCCACCCGAGGAAGAGCCCAAACCCACCGAAGCGGTAACCAAAGAGGAGATAAAGCAGGTGGTGATACCCAAGGTAGAATTGAAAAAAGAAGTAGCACCCAAAGAGGAGATAAAAAAGGTGGCGGTACCCAAGGTAGAAGCAAAGAAAGAAGTGGTAAAAAAACAGGACAAAAAGAAAGAAAAACCGGCAACAGAAGAAAAAGCGCAAGCAAAACCTAAGAAAGCAGCTGCAAAAAAACCAAAGGAAAAAGCAGAAAAAAAAGATAAGGCCGTGGAACCAAAAACCAAGAAAGTTGCGCCAAAAAAGAAAAGCGGTAAATAATATTTGATGGACTACAATGCAGACATTAAAAAGCCTGAAAGGCATTTTTTGCCAGAAATGTTTTCAGTCACTGACTGGCAGGGCCTCGAGCCATATTATAAAAATCTCGCTGAAAGAGCAATAACATCAAAGCAGGACCTTGAAAAATGGCTTAAAGACATGAGCGAACTGGAAGCTGTGGTAAGCGAAGATATTTGCTGGCGTCAGATCCGTATGACCTGTGATACGGAGAACAAATCCCTTGAGGATGCGTTCAACTATTTTGTGATGGAGATCCAGCCGAAAATACAGCCTTATGCTGACCAGCTGAACCGCAAGCTTGTCAATTGCCCTTTTACCAGTGAGCTTGATAAAGAAAAATATTTTACTTACCTGCGATCGGTTAAAAAAAACATTGACCTGTTCCGGGAAGAAAATATCCCCTTACAGGCAGAGCTGAGTGTGCTCGGTCAGCAGTATGGGGTTATCTCGGGTAAAATGTCCGTAGAAGTCAACGGTCATGAATATACGCTACAGCAAGCCGGTAAATTCTTAGAAAGCCAGGATAGGGGACTGCGCGAAGAAGTATATAAAAAAATTCAGGAGAGAAGATTGCAGGACAAAGATGCGCTGAACAATTTATATTCTCAACTAATTACAAAGCGCCATCAGGTATCGCTCAATGCTGGGTTTAAAAACTACCGGGATTATAAATTTGTGGAGCTAGGCCGTTTCGATTACACTAAAGAAGAATGTTTCCAGTTCCATGAATCGGTTAGGCAGCACGTATTGCCATTGGCAAATTTGCTGAATGAAAAAAAACGCAGTAAGCTTAACTTGGAAACCCTCAGGCCCTGGGATACGGAGGCAGAGCCGCCAGGCAAAAAACCACTCCACCCATTTAAAACAGGGAATGAATTAATTGAAAAGACGATAACCTGTTTTGGTCAGCTCAGTCCATTTTTTGCAGCTTGTCTCAGCACAATGAAAAAAATGGGCCGCCTTGATCTGGAAAGCCGCAAGGGCAAAGCGCCGGGAGGTTATAATTGCCCGCTTGCTGAAACAGGTGCGCCTTTTATTTTTATGAATGCTGCCGAACAAATGCATGACCTGACCACCATGGTCCATGAAGGCGGCCATGCCATCCATTCTTTTCTTACCCACGAGCTTGAGTTGAGCGCTTTTAAAGAATACCCAATGGAGATTGCAGAAGTTGCGAGCATGTCAATGGAGTTGTTCACCATGGATGAATGGGATGTTTTTTTTGATCACAAAGAAGATTTGCAAAGAGCCAAAGAACATCAGTTGGAAAGAGTGATCACTGTCTTCCCATGGATCGCAGTCATAGATAAATTTCAGCATTGGGTGTATGAATATCCTGGTCACAGTACCCAGGAGCGTGAGCTGCAATGGCTCGAGATTCTTGATGAATTTTCTTCCCCTGTGATTGATTGGAGTGGGCTTGAGCAATACAGGAAATTTGGTTGGCAAAAGCAATTGCATTTGTTTGAGGTGCCATTCTATTATATTGAATACGGGATAGCACAGTTGGGTGCACTGGGCCTTTGGATGCAGTATAAGCAAAACAAAAATATGGCACTAGAAAATTATATCAGAGCCCTTAGCCTCGGCGGAACAAAAACATTGCCTGAACTCTATAGGGCAGCAGGGCTACAATTTAATTTTTCAGGCGATTATATAAAAAAACTAATGGACTTTGTTGGTGTGGAAATGGAGAAACTCTAGATCAATAGATAAGAAATTTGTATTTTTTTAAAATAGCTACTAATCAGAGCCTTACCAAAAGCCACGGTGTGTCTACATCGGGGCTTTGTTTTTATACATGTTATTTGCACGCTTTGCAAATCCCGCTTACCACGACGTCGACCCGGGTAGCAGTAAACCCTTTAGGAAGCTTAACTGAAGGGATGGTCACATTTTCGAGACAAATAGTATTGCCACAATCGTTGCATATAAAATGCACGTGGTTATCATGATGCTGGCCTTCTTTGCAATCGTCTTTGCATAAAGCATACAGAATAGAATTATCAGCTGTGGGGATATTATGTATAATGCCTTTTTCTAAGAATGCCTGCAGAGTTCGGTAAACAGTAACCCTGTCAAATTTTTCTCCCGCCTTCTGTTCAATATCGCCATGGGATAGCGCACCCGTATTATTTAAAAACAAGTCAAGTATTTTCTTTCGCCCGGCAGTAACGCTAAGCATGTTGCGCTTTAAGATGTCATCAATGTTTGCTTCCATTTCAATAAAAATTAACGCATAAAATTAATATCAATTTCCGTTGGCTTTATATAGCGAGTTAGCAAATCGGGAATTATCAATGGTTTCTTTCAGCAAATAACTTATATCTTTTTTTAGTTCCTCCAGCTCTTCCGTTTTCAGACCATCATAAATTTTTCTTACCCGGCTGCTCTTATCCACCAGTGCAAAAAACTGTGTGTGTATGAACTGATTGCTGATAGGATCATTATTATTTTTTGCGTCGTCCAGCAGATAGCTCACTCTGGCAGCATTGTACAAACTTTGCTTTGTCCCTGTTAAAAAAATCCATGTTTTGGAGTCTGCGCCAAGCGAATCTGCGTATCGCTTCATGCGGGCGACTGTGTCCGTTTCCGGGTTCACCGTATGGGATAAAATAAGAAAATCAGGATGGATTCTAAAAGCCTGATAAACCTTTTTCATATTAGCGTTCATCTTTGGGCAAATCCCTTTGCATGTTGTAAAGAAATACTCCACCACACAAACTTTT
>DATMMJ010000328.1:0-7568 GCA_035569795.1 Puia sp.
CAAATGATCTTTCCAAATTCTGCATAAATACCTGCCCGGCTGTAAATCGTTTCAGGCGTTTCTGTTTCTTTGTTCTTTATTAGAAAATTTGCTTTATGGCCCCACAAATCTTTCCATTCCCCGGGCAGTTCCTTGTAAGAGGAGTATTGCGGAACTGTTTCAACATCTAAAAAAAGAATATTATTATGCATAGGATTAATTTGCAAACTAATATTTACCCCTGAAGTAAGCACCGTTTTTTCCCCCTGTTAGGAAAACAACAGTCTATCATCCTATTTTTTGATAAAACAACCAAAGATTGAGTCACAAATATCCATCCCCCCTATTCCTTCTCACTTCCGTTACATATTCTTTTATATCCTGTTCTTTATCTTTTTTGCAGATCAGCAGCACATCCTCAGTATCCACGATGATAAAGTCATCCAGCCCCTGCAAGACCAGCAATTTGTTTTCTGAAGAATGTATCATGCATTTTTTTGCGTCTATCACCAGCACGTTACTGCTTGCCGCAGCATTTTCAAGATAGTCTTTGGGCATATTCTCATAGGCGCTGTTCCATGTCCCCAGATCGCTCCAGCCAAATGAGGAGGGGATGACATACACATTATTAGCTTTCTCCATAATACCAAAATCAATAGATATGCTGGTACATAAAGGATAGATATGCTCTAAAGCTTTTTTCTCTTCAGGTGTATTGAATTTATCTTTATCTGCTATAAACACATCGTACATTTCAGGCATGTACTTTTCAAATGCGTGAATGATATTTTTTACCTGCCACACAAAAATGCCCGCATTCCATAAAAAATCGCCACTCGCTAAAAATGTTTTTGCAAGTTCAAGATTGGGCTTTTCGGTGAACGTTTTCACTTTGTACACATTATCGGTAACCGATTGCAACTCGTGCTGGATATAGCCATATCCAGTGTTTGGATAGTTGGGTTTTATGCCCAGTGTGATGAATGCATTGTGCTTATTGACAAAGCTTAGCGCTTCCAGGCACACTTTGGTGAAGGCCATATTATCCGTTATGATATGATCCGAAGGAGCGATGATCAAGGAGGCATGCGGGTCGATCTGCTGCAGCTTGAATGAAATATAGGCAATGCACGGCGCTGTATTCTTTCGGGATGGCTCGCCCAAAATATTTTCGTGCGGAAGCCCGGGCAATTGCTCTTTTACTATATGGACATATTCGTGTGATGTTACAATGTAAATATTTTCTTTGGGTATAAACGACAGGAACCGGTCAAAAGTCCATTGGATAAGGGTTTTGCCGGTATTCAAGATATCTAAAAATTGTTTGGGGTAATCTTGTCTGCTCTTTGGCCAAAACCTGCTTCCGATTCCGCCAGCCATAATCGCAACGTAATTGTGATTGTTCATAATCTTCTGAGTTGATAGCTTGCCCGATGAAAATTCATTCATCAATTTTCATTGCCCTTTAAATAATCCCTTCCCTGATAAGGTCATGCAAATGTATAAATCCTGCGTATTGAAATTTATCCGTGACGATGAGCTGGGTGATATCATGGGTGCGCAAAATATCCAGCGCTTCCACTGCCAGTGCCTCCGCACTGATGGTAATAGGGCTTTTGGTCATTATATTCTCTGCAACGATTTTTTCTGACGGCATATCTTTTTCGAGCATTCGTCGCAGGTCACCATCGGTTATGATACCCATCAATTTATTTTCCCCGTCCACAACGGCCGTTGCACCCAATCTCTTTGACGTCATTTCCATGATCACCTTTTTGAGTGTCGCCTTCGGTGATACTTTGGGTTTTTCATTGTGTATAAACAGATCCTGCACCCGCAGGTATAATCTCTTTCCAAGGGTTCCGCCAGGATGGAATTTGGCGAAGTCATCAATACTGAATCCTTTCATTTCCATGAGTGCCACTGCAATCGCATCACCCATCACCATTTGTGCAGTAGTGCTGCTTGTTGGAGCAAGATTATTTGGGCATGCTTCCTGAGATACCGTTGTGTTCAGTACGATATCAGCCTGGGTGGCTAGTTCAGATTCCGTGTTGCCCACAATGGCGATGAGTGTACTGCTGAAATTCTTTATCATAGGCAGCAGGACCTTTATTTCAGGGCTGGTCCCGCTTTTACTCACAATAATTACTATATCTTCTTTTTGAATCATGCCCAAATCACCATGAATGGCATCTGCAGCATGCATAAAAACCGAAGGTGTTCCGGTGGAATTGAGCGTAGCAACAATCTTTTGTGCAACGATGGCACTTTTCCCTATTCCGCTGATTACCACCCTGCCCTTGACAGCTGAAATAACGTGGATGGCTTTTACAAAATCGTCATCGATATATTGCTGGAGCTGGGCAATGGAATCAGCTTCCAGCCTTATTGTGCGAAGAGCAGCCTGTTTTATGGATTCGGTTGGCATGAGTCAGGCGCAAATTTATGGGTTTCCAATTGGCAAATTTCCCCGAGTTGGGAATATTTAACAAAATGCGCCTTCCGCGAAGCTTGTTTTTTTGTAACTTCGCCAACCTTAAAAGATCGGGTAATCCTCATCTACCATGCTTGCGCATGAGTAAAAAAGTAAAAAGTGAATAACTACTTCTGACAGATCCCGGTATTTTGATTATCTTAAATTTCTTTCAGATTTAATCGTGAGAATGAAAAATTTTGAGCATGTCAACAGCCACCACTAAAAAAACTAACAGTAAAAAAGTAAAGACTTCCGCAATTAAGCCATCCGATGTAAAAATATCTGCAGAGCTCTTACTGCATCTTCAGGAAAATTTTGGCTTTGATGGCTTCAAAGACAATCAGGACGCCATCATACAGAACGTATTAGCCGGTAACGACACATTCGTAATTATGCCTACAGGTGGCGGAAAAAGCTTATGTTACCAGCTGCCCGCGATGATCTCAGAAGGAGTGGCGATCATCGTGAGCCCCCTGATTGCGTTGATGAAAAATCAGGTTGACCTCGTCAGAAGCTATAGCAGCAGAGATAATGTGGCCCATTTTCTCAACTCTACACTCAATAAAAAGCAGATTCGTGAAGTGCATGATGACCTTCTCAATGGCCACACTAAAATGTTATACGTTGCGCCAGAGACGCTCACCAAACAGGAGAACCTTGATTTTTTCAGCGACCTGAAAATTTCCTTTTTTGCCGTGGATGAAGCCCATTGTATCTCAGAATGGGGTCACGATTTCAGGCCCGAATACAGGAGGCTTCGCGAGATTATGGACCTGATAAACCCGCAAGTCCCGGTAATCGCCCTAACGGCGACGGCAACCCCAAAAGTGCAAAGCGATATTGTAAAAAATCTCGGGCTGCGTAACCCAAAAATATTCCTCTCTTCCTTTAACAGGCCAAACTTATTTTACGAGATCCTGCCAAAAATAAAAAAAGAAGACGCCAACAAAAACATCGTCCGCTTCATTGTTCAGAATAAAGGGAAAAGCGGTATCATATACACATTGAACCGCAAGACGACAGAAGAACTAGCAGACATGCTCGTTGCAAATGGCGTTAAAGCCGTGGCATATCATGCGGGATTGGACACCAAACTGAGAACGGAAAGACAGGACCTTTTTTTGAATGAAGACACCCAGGTTATCGTTGCTACTATTGCATTTGGGATGGGCATTGATAAGCCGGATATCCGCTTTGTGATCCATTATAATATCCCAAAATCCATTGAAAATTATTATCAGGAAACCGGCCGTGCAGGCCGTGATGGGCTGGAAGGCAAATGTATTTTGTATTACTCCCATAAAGATGTTTCAAAGCTTGAGCATTTAATGAAAGACAAACCGCTGAGTGAAAGGGAAGTGGTGGCACAACTCATCAATGAAACGGTGGCTTTTGCGGAAACGGGTGTTTGCAGGCGTAAAGTGCTGATGAGTTATTTTGGTGAAGAGTACGCAGAAGAAAACTGCGGGCAATGCGATAATTGCCTGCACCCGAAAAATTATGTGGAGGCAAAAGAAAATGCGGTGAAAGCGCTAAAAGCAGTAAAAGCATTGGATGAGCGATTTGCGACAGAATATACAATCAATCTTATAATCGGAAAACTTACTCCTAAAATAAAAATGTACCGCCATGAAGGCCTTGCTGAATTTGGAATTGGCAAAGATGAACCGGAGCATTTCTGGAATTCCCTGATACGTCAGCTGCTTTTGGAAGGTTTGTTGAAAAAGGACATTGAAGAATATGGCGTTTTAAAGCTCACAAAAAAAGGCGAGGAGTTTATAAAGAAACCGAAATCGTTCCCCATTGTGCTAAACAATTTATTTGAAGAAGCCAATGCCGACGATGAAGAGGGAACTGAATCTAGCAACATGGGTGCAGCAACAGATGAAAGACTCTTTGAGCTGCTCAAAGACCTTCGCCAAAAGGAAGCAAAGAAGAAAAAACTCCCGCCATTTGTCATCTTCCTGGAAAATTCATTGCAGGATATGGCGACGTTATATCCTACTACCATCCAAGAGCTGGAAAAATGCCAGGGCGTGAGCAAAGGTAAGGCCCTGCGCTATGGAAAGCCTTTCATTGAATTGATAGCAAAGCATGTTCAAGAAAACGATATTGAGAAACCAGACGATTTTGTGATGAAAAGTGTAGTGAATAAAAGCATGCACAAAGTGTATTTTATTCAGCAGACTGATAAAAAAATCCCTTTGGAGACCATTGCGAAGAATAAAGACATGAAGCTGGATACACTGCTGGAAGAAATGGAAACCATTGCCGCGAGTGGTACTAAACTAAACCTTGATTATGCCGTCGATGAGATGCTTGATACATATGAGCAGGAAGAAATCATTGATTATTTCAAAAGCTGCGAAACCAGCAGCCTTGATGTTGCAAAACAGGAGTTATCTGACGGCGATTTTACTTTGGAGCAGCTGAAGATCATGCGCATTAAATTCTTGAGTGAATACGGAATGTAGGCTCGGCTTATTTGCATTAGGTGTGATAGATACAATTTGATCGAACAACTTATACATAGAGAGCCAAAACTTAATCTTACTGCTATCAAACGCTCCAAATTGACAGGCTCCCAATCACCGGTTTATTCAATAAGTCCTTTTTACATATCGGGGCACTCTTGTCTTTCGTCCCGTAACGGCATTCGCTCCCAGGTCATCGCCGCCTCCAAGCAGCATGAACGGCATAGATGTATATGATCGCGTCGTAGCAGTGGTCAGTTTTAGTGGAATTTCCACATATATACATAGGAGGTTGGTTTAATGCCGTTTTTAAATGTCAGTTGTTTGAGCCTGCTACTTGGTATTTGCTTTAAACCGTCGTGCTTGTCCATCCCAAGCTCCGAATTGGAATAAAAGATTGCTTCATAAATATTGTTAGCAGGAAATATAATTTTAGAATGTTTTGAGGAATAGTAGAACTCCTATAACTCGATGACACCAAGCAATTGCTCTTGTTTGAACATTAAAATTGGCAGATTATTGATTTCACTATATTTTTGCAGCCCTCAATAGGCGGTGCGGTAGCTCAGTCGGTAGAGCAAAGGACTGAAAATCCTTGTGTCGGCGGTTCGATCCCGCCCCACACCACTAATGACATAAGCCATTGTATTTAATAAAATTACAGTGGTTTTTTTATTTTAGTATGAAGCTTCCCTCTAATTTTTGAGTACAGATTTGGATACCGCTCTATCCAGTTTGATTATTCCTCTTGATTTTCATCTTGTTGCACTGAAGGTTCATTGTTTAGGAATAAATATATCAGCTATCCTATTTTTTGCCTGCAGCCATAGCAGAAATAGCTTGCAGAAACCATGCGGAATGCGGAATCCATTGTTCTGTCCAGCGCCATTCGTTGCCATTGGCTTCCATTTTAAAATCTATACTGGTACCATCCGGGCTGCCATCCTTTCCAGTGATGCCATTGCCTATGCCACCTGCCCCGGAACCGTGGCCAAAAAGCGATGCCATATATGGTGTATTGTTTTGCCCATGCTGATACATAAAACAGATATCGTAAGGATTGCCGCCCAATATCCAGTTAATTTGATTGACTGCAAAAGTTGCCAGTTCCGGCTTAATTCCAAAAACACCCTCTCCGGGATATACTAGTCTGCCACCAACAATAGCGGCTGTAGCCAATGATGCAAGGCGTGCGTTCTCTCCCTGCCACCACCAGCCGCTTTCATTTTCATGAGGAATAAAAAATCCTTCCTTGATATTTCCCCTAAACTTAAATGATTGCCTTGCATATCCAAAGGGATTACTAACACCTCCGGTTACCCTTAGTTGGTAATCCAGAAATTGCCTGATTGTATTGAGCGTCATAGCCCGTATCTTTTCATCACTTTCTTTGTCGAGATAGCGGGCAAGAGCAATCACAGGCAACCCAGCATCTGCCGCGTGCCAGAAAGGACGGTCAGCATCATTGGAAATAAAATACCCGACTTTGCTCATTCTATCAGAAAGATGTTGTGCCCGCTTACGGGCAGCAATTTTGTAAACATCATCGTTAGTAGCAATCCACAATTCTGTAGCGGCCATCAATGCGCAATAATCGTCAATGATGTTTTCTTTCCCGTCATCGTCATACTTTAAATTATTTATCTCCAGGTGTTTGAAAGCCCGTTTTGCAGCCGAAATATATTGCTCACTGGTGAACTCGCCGTTTTGTTTCCATTGGGATATCCGTGCTAGTGCTGCTATAGCTATACCGCCACCTTCACGATAGGCGCATTGATAATCAGAAGTGGTCTTGCTGTCAGCCAGCAGACCCACAATGCGTCGCTCTTCAGGATCCTTTTTAAAGTAACTGAATATGGTCATGTAAAAATAATCGTCAGGCGATAACGATCTCATCAGATAATCGGCACCATAGAGTGCTTCTGCAGGAAAGGCTGAATTACCTTTAATTTCTTTAATTAAGTCGCCAGTAGTTTCTATTGAGTTCACCATTGACCAAACAACCATGGGTGTTTGTTGAGGTGACATGAAATTGGTGTAAGCAAGGTGAGAGAAATATTTGCTGATATCGCCTGACGCGTCACACCAGCCGCCATGCACATCCACACGTTTGTCGCTGCCATAAAGTAGTAAATGTTTGTCTGCATTTAATTCTTCAGGAGTATTAGCCCTTTGATGTTTGAAGAATTCAAAGACTGCCGGTATAGATTGCTTTGCAAGAATTTGATTTCCCACTTCAAATGGACTCGACGCTAATTCCATTTCTTTATATTTTACTCTCAGAAGAAATGTTCCTGTTTGTTGAAATGAAGAAAAATTTGCTCTGTAAAAATGGCGACCTGCGAACCATTCATTAGCAGGCATATCATCGCTTAGTACACCTTCAAAAAGAGTCTTATTTCCTGCAATATTTGTGATCCTGAATTTCGTAGCAGGAGGAAGCGAATCTGCTGTTTCCACAACTGCCTGTTTCGGCGCTGCTTCATCAAAAGCCACCTGGTTAATATGAATGAAAACATCTCTTAATTGAGCACGGGGTTCTGTCACCGGAACCTTTGGTATGGATGTATCGCTACCCAACCACTCAAGGCTGTTTAAAATAAATTTATTTTGTTCATTGCTACTAAAGGTGGATG